>CAMPKL010000135.1 GCA_946887065.1 uncultured Bryobacterales bacterium | reverse complement strand
GCTCAGGACGCATCGCGAAGATGCCGAACGGCTAATCGAGCAGTACGGTTCCGTGCTGCCCGAGCAGACTCCGGCCAACGTGACTGTTGCGGTGCCCAATCTTAAGGGCAACGGATTTGAAGAGCAGCCGAGACGGCTACTGAATGAAATCTTGAAGGCGCGAGCCGAAGAAATCTTCGAGTTGATTCGCGAAGAACTGGACCGGCAGGGCTTTGGAAACCGTTTGATCGGCGGGACGGTTCTCACTGGTTCTTTGGCTTGCCTGGCTGGCGTCTGTGACTTGGCCGAGCAGGTGTTGGACTCAAGTACGCGCATCGGGCTGCCCCCTCGGATCGAAGATCTGCCCGATGAGTTGGATCACCCGGGGTGGGCGACGTCGATCGGCCTCGTGCTCTACGCGCAGAGGCTGCGGCTGCATCAGAAACGTCGGAAGGACCGAGTCGCGGAATGGCTCAAGGCGCTGTTTAACTAATTCCCTGGAGGACGCAAGGCATGATCGAAGACCTCATCCCAGAATCGCGTGAAGAAAAGGCTGGCCTGAACGAGAGACGCCACGAGGCCCAAGAAGGCGAAGGCCTGCTCTACGACTTCGAGGACGAAGCGCGCCCCAGCGCGCGGATCAAAGTCATCGGCGTCGGCGGCGGCGGTTGCAACGCCGTCAACCGCATGATCGAGGCCGGCGTCGAGGGCGTGCAATTCGCCGCCGTCAATACCGACGAGCAGGCTCTGCGCGTCTCCAGAGCGCAGGTTAAGCTGCAAATCGGGGCCAAGCTCACCGGCGGCCGCGGCGCCGGCTCCAATCCGGAGATCGGCCGCAAGGCGGCTCTGGAAGACACGGAGCGGCTCATCGAATTGCTTAGCGAGTCGGACATGGTCTTCGTGACGGCCGGTCTGGGCGGCGGTACCGGAACCGGCGCGGCGCCGATCGTGGCCTCGTTGGCTAAGGAACTCGGCGCGCTCACCGTGGCCGTGGTCACCAAGCCTTTCGCCTTTGAGGGCGTGCAACGCATTGCCGCGGCCGAAGAAGGAATCAAGGAGTTGGCCGAGACCGTCGATACGGTCGTGACGATTCCCAACGAGCGCCTGTTGGACGTCGTCGAGCGCGGCACCAGCTTCTTTGAGGCCTTCCGCGTAGCCGACGACATCTTGCTCCAGGCGGTCCAGGGCATCTCGGGCATCATTACCGTGCCCGGCATCATCAATCGCGACTTCGCCGATATTCGAACCGTCATGCATGGCATGGGCTACGCCGTGATGGGAACCGCGCAGGCCGCCGGGCCGAGCGCAGCCGTTGAAGCGGCGCGCAAGGCCGTCAATTCGCCGCTGCTCGAAGACGCCTCCATCGAAGGGGCCCGCGGCATTCTCATCAACATCACCGGCTCGAAGAATCTCAGCCTGCATGAGGTACACGAGGCCTGCACGATCATTCAGCGCGCCGCCGATCCGGGGGCGAACATCATCTTCGGCTGCGTGATGGACGAGGCGATGGGCGACAAGGTCAAGCTGACCGTCATCGCCACCGGCTTCCGCGAAGAAATGGCCAGCATCGTCGAAACGCGCGATCTGCATGGGCACGCCAACTTACGCACCATGCCGTTCCGCACGGACTTGACCCGCAGCCGGCTGCCCAACGGCGCGGGTCTGCAACAACCGCCCCCGCGCGCGGAAGAACCGGTTGCCGAGGAGCGCCCCCCGCGCCAGGAAGCTCCCCCGGTTGACCCCTCAGACCGGGAACAGCCGGCGTTTTTGCGCCGCAAGATCGAATAGCGATTTGGCGCCTCGTTATAGGCTGAAGAAAGAGGGGCCGCCTGGTGCGGCCCCTTTCCTTTTGGCACTCAGCCTATGCACCCAACCGTCGTTCACCCGGTCATCGTCATTCCCGGCATCACCGCCGCCTATCTGCGGGACGAATACGCGCTGGAGCCCGAGATCGTCTGGGGCCTGCTCAAGAAATCTTACGAGCGAATCACGCCGCATCCGGAGGATGCGCGTTACGAAGCGGCGGAACCTGCCCGGATACGGGCCGACCAACTGCATCCAGCCGCTTACCGCGAACTGACGGCCGAGCTGCGCCATAACCTGTCGCCCCGCGCCGATCGGCCGACTCCTGTTTTCCCCTTCGTATACGACTGGCGCTTGCCGCTGGCGCGTTGCGCCGAGTTGTTGGCCGATTTCGTCGAAGAAGTCATCGACCGCACAAGGCTGCTGAGACACTATGATTCCGCCGGATGGCGGAAGCGTCCCCAAGTTCACCTCGTTGCGCACTCCATGGGCGGCCTCATCGCTGCCGGTTACCTCGATCGTTTCGGCAGCCTCGGACGCGTCGCCAAGGTGGCGAGTCTGGCCACGCCTTTCAATGGATCGTTCGAAGCCGTGCTGAAGATCGCCGTCGGAACTGGAGATCTCGGCGGCGAAGCCCCCTCCTCGCGCGAGCGAGAGGCGGCTCGGATGCTGCCGGCGTTGTATCACCTCATCCCCGCTATCCCCGGCGCCGTGCAAGCCGGCCCCGGGCTCTCCTCCGATCTCTTCCAAGCGAGCGCCTGGCAGCGGCGGGTGGTCGAGACGATTGCCGAGTTCGTTCGCTTTCATGGTCTGCGGCCGGTCGCTCCGATGGAACAGGCCGAGCGTCTCTTCTCCGCAATGCTTTGTGAGGCTCGAGCATTTCGCGGGCGAGTGGACGAACTGCGACTGGAGCGAGCCGGGCTGAAACCGTCCGACTGGCTTTGCGTCGCCGGCGTCAACTCTCCCACGCGTGTCCGGCTGCCCATCCGAGGTCAGGGCGGCGAAGTCGAATTCCTTTTGCGCTCTGGTGACCGGGAGAATCGCTGGGACTCCAATCGCTGTCCGGCTGGACGCGACCGGGAACAGGGACTAACTGGGGATGGAACGGTGCCGTTCGAGGGGGCTGTTCCCAAGTTCCTCGGACGTGAAAACGTCGTCTGCGTCACGCCCCAAGACTTCGGCTACTGGGAGGTCGCCGACCGCATACTCGACCGCGCCGCCGGTTTCCACGGCATCCTGCCGAACATGAACATGATCCACCGGCTCATCGTGAGGCACTTCACCGGGTCGCCCGACCTCCACGGCGCAACTTGGGGCCGTGCGGCGCCCGGCGTGACGCCGGGCCATTGGGACCCAGCTGTGCGGCTCCTGCGCAATAAAGACGTTAAGGGCTAGCGCACCCTGAATTCGACGCCTTTCGCTAGGTCACGCTAACATTAGTGGGTATGCGACTCTTCGCTGGTTTCTGTCTCACCGCACTGCTCTGCACTGCTTTTCCCGCGTTGGCTCAGAATAAGCCGCCCAACGTCGTTTTCATCACCGTGGACACGCTGCGCGCGGATCACTTGTCGAGCTGGGGCTATCACCTAAAAACCAGCCCGAATATCGACAAGCTTGCAACCGAGGGCATGCGCTACGAGAACGCTTACACCGTAACCTCGCGCACCGCGCCCTCGCACTACTCGATGTTCACCAGCCGCTACCCGCAGGAACACGGCTCGAAGCTTAATGGGTTCGCCGTGCCCGCGAACACGAAGTTTCTCTTCCTGCCTCAGATTTTTCAGAAGAACGGCTATGAAAACGCGGCATTCGTCAGCTCCTGGGTTTTGACGGAGAGGCTGACTAGATTGGGGCGGTTCTTCGATATCTACGACGACGAATTGACTCGCAAGTACCAAACGATCAATTCGATGCGCTGGGCTGAAGACGTGGCGCCCAAGGCCATCAGTTGGCTGCGCCAGAAGAAAGATCAAAAGAAGCCCTTCTTCCTTTGGGTGCATCTATTCGACCCGCATTCGCCCTACGAACTCCGTGCCGAATTCAATCCCACCGAGAAGACCGGCGCGCCGGACCATACGAAAGCTCGGGGCGAAGACGCCGTGATGACCGATGTCCGCGCCTATAACTCGGAGGTGCTCTATACCGACCACTACATCGGCAAGATCGTCGATGCCGTGGACGAGTTGGGATTGGCCGAAAATACGTTGGTCGTGCTCGTTTCCGATCATGGCGAGAGCCTAGGCGAGAACAACACCGATCAGGGGCACGGTCATTGGCTGTGGGAATCCGTGGTGCGGGTACCGATGATCCTGCGCTGGACCGGCACGATCAAACCCGGCGTGGAAACGGCAAAGGTTTCCACTATCGACCTCATGCCGACGATCCTCGATTTGACCATCAAGAGGAGCAGGCCCGACGTGGTCATCCCCACCGAGTACGCCGGCCGCAGCCTCTCAGACAGTCTGCTAACCGGTGCTAAGCTGCCCGACCGCATCGTGCGATTCGTCGCCTTCGCGGGACAGAAGTGGATCATGCCCACGTGGTTCGCCAAGATCTGGCTTCGGGACTTGGACTTCCCGCTGCGACTGGGCTATCGCGAAGGCGACCGCAAGGTGCTGTGGACGCCCGAGAAGGAAACGATCGATATCGTGAATCTCGGCCGCGACCCGTTTGGCTTGCACCCCGCGACGCCCGATGAAGGCACGGCCCAGTATGAAAGCGAGGTGGAATCGCTGACCAACTGGTTCCGCGTCACCCATCTGGAGCAGAACGGCGAAAACCGCCAGACCGCGAAGGACATCGAAGCGCTCGAAAGCCTGGGCTACATTCAGTAGCTCAGCAGTTGATCCAGCGATTTCTTGAGGCTGGCATTTAGGTCCGCGAAGTAAGCGCGATCCGTGCCCTGGTGCTCTTCGCGAATCTGTCCGGTCTTGTCGACGAACAGCAGATAGGGATAATAATACCCGCCCGTTACACCGGTGAATCCCACAAAGTCAGCACGGTCGCCGAGGCCGGCTGGGAAGGCGACTCCGTACTGCTTGACGAAGCCGGCCAGGTTGTCCTTGGCAGTGGGGTTTAGCGCAACGCCGATCATTTCCAGACCCTTGGCGCGGTACTCGTTGTAGACCGGTCCGAGGATTCTAGCGGTAGCTTGGCAGTGCGGGCAGTCCGTCGAGAAGAAAAAGACCATGACAGGCTTACCGGCCAAATCTTGGATGCTAAGCTGCTTGCCTTCCAGCGTCGTGATCTGCAATTCGCCGCCGGCCCGCGGCACATCCGCCGCCGCAGCGATCGATACGAAGGCCAACAAGCCCGCAATTAAGGCAGTCGTCAGTAGTTTCATTCCGCTTCTCCTTGCTCCGTCTCCGCCTCGTTATCACGAGCGTTGTAGTCGTCCGGCAGTCCTTCCAAGCTGGTCACCGAAGCGCCGTCCAGGGTCACGATGAACCGGCCGTTGTCTCCCGTTCCCTCCATGCGCGTGCGTGACCGGTTCGAGACTTCGGCGTGTTCCCACTTCGAACGCAAGATGAGCCGGTATGCATCGAAATACGCTTTGGCGGCATCAGCGTCGACCCAATCCGAGGCATAGCGCAGAACGGCTCTAGAGTCGTCCGAGTTGGACCAGATCTCATAGCGCCCGCCGCGCCACAGCGGCGCGATACGCTCCGACTCCTTCTCGTCGATATGCTGCTGCAGCAAGATGGCGTGATCGAATTGGCCCACGTCTCCGCGTGACGCTCGCTTGAATCCGCGCAACTTGAAGCGAGGCAGTTTCGGCTCGGACGGAACTCTCTGCGTGAAATAACTCGCGGCTTCGAGAACTTGCTGCGTGGATGTCGGAGGCGTTCGAAATACCTGATCGAATCCTTGCTGGCCATAGCGATCGATGACGCGCTGCTGAAAGATCATTCCTTGGGTGTACGGAAACAGCATCGCTTCGCGCAAATACAGCGGCTGCGATGAGAACACCGGATACTCGGCCACCTCATAGCGCGAGGCCCCCGCGGCCGCCGCGGCCAACAGGCCGTTCTTGCGCAGACTTTGCCCGGTCTGCAGCATGACCCATTCGGTCATGACCCACGAAGCCTGCCCTTCGATCACCGAGGAGCGCGCCAGATCGCCGTCAGCCGACTTCGATTTGTCCACGTATTTGCCCAGATCGAAATGTTGATCCGCAATCGCGTGCGCCAACTCATGCACCAGCGCGAACTCTTGCATGTCCTCAGGCGTCCAAGTCGATAAATACAGTTGTTTAGTCTTGTAGTCGTAGAGCGCCGTTGCCTGTTCGGTGAGCGTATTCACGACTTCTTGCGCCAGGTCGAACTTCTTGTCGACAAAGCCGAACATCTCAAGAAAGCGCTCTTCGTTATTTATGTCCGCGCTTGAGCTCTCCTCGTTCATTCTGCCGTTGACGAGTTCATTGATTTCTTCGCGAGTCAGCAGCGATCGAGGAATCGGGGCCAAAGCCTTGAGGCCCATGATCCGCTCCACGTCGCCGATCATCTCGTCGACCTTGGCCAGGACTCTGGTTGTGCCGGCCTGACTCGGCGCCTGCGGCAGAGCCGGCACGGCGAACGTCAACAGGGCCGCCACGACCAAGGCGGCAAAGACCCTGGCGGACGAGCGGTCGAACACGCATGGCCGCTGGATTTTCATGAGTGTCCTGTCGCGATTAGTTTAGTAGTTAGAAGGGATCTTTGACAGGATCCGATGCAGCGTCCGGATAGAGCCGCTTCTTGTCTTGGCCAATGAACTGCAGCGTGACGCTTACGCGCTTGGTCGTTTCGTCGACGTCTTCCTTGAAGCGCGTATCCTGCAGATTCTCAAACGCGTTCTCTTCCTGCAGGCGCGCTAAGAAAAACGCCGGATAGCGGGGCGAGTACGGATCGCCTGAAGCCATGCCCCAGCGCTTGCGAATGATCGGCTCGGCCAGAATATCGAGTCCTTCAATGACCAACCGGTCAAACATGTAGCGATCGCCCTCATCAACCACGAAATCGAGGTCCACGGTTTTCGCTTCGTCGTCAACCTTGACATCGAGCTGCGTCCTGGCGCGAATGAAGCCGGTGGCGCGCAGCGTCTCTTCGATCGCCGCTTGAGACTCGCGGGCCAGCTTCATGTTTACCGCAGCGCCGGCCTTGGGCGAGTACATGTCCGCTATCTTTTCCGGTTCAAGGCCCGCGATCTCCGGCGGCGGGACGGCGCCGTAGGTGTATTCCGGTCCCTCGTCGACCTGTACCGTCACGCGCAGTCCGAGATTATCGGGATCCTCGGCAGCCGAGCACGGGCAAAACTTGACGCCCATGCGGCCTTTTTCCTCATACAGCGGCCGCACGTTATAGCGCAACAGCTCCCGCAGCCGCGCGTCCGAATACTCCTCGCCCCGGGCAATGCGGTTGAAAAAGCCTTGTAGATCGAACGACGAAATCACTTCCGAATTTTCGAATACCACCAACGAGATCGTCTGCAGACGCTCCTGCGGACGGAACAGCATGACCAACTCGCCGGAGGCCTGCGCTTCCAGTTGGCCTACGATCTTTGACTCATGTCCTTGGCTTTGCCAGCGCGCTTGCAGCGTGTCGCCGATCCTTTCGATCATGCGTCCCGTCGACGGAACTCGCGCCGCAAATAGGGGAACCTTCTCAACGAGCAGCGCCCTCAACTCATCGGGCGAATCATCGAAACCCTGAAACTCGACGGCATAGAGCTGTTCCAGCTCCTGGACGGTAAACGTGACTTTGTAGCCGTCGCCGAGCGGGTCGTAGCGGAATTCCAGCTTGTCGAAGACTCCCGCGGAGTTGATGCGTTCCAGCGCTCTCTTGAACTCCGCCTCGCCCACGGGGTCGCCGATCTTGAGACCCGAAGCGGCGATAATGCTTTGCTCGGAGTAGTTTTGAGCCCCGACGATGTCGATCGCGCGCAACGGGAACTTGTCTTGAGCGACCGCGATACCGCAGATCGCCAAGGCCAGGCAGAGAAAGCGAGCCATCATAACCAGGTACGCGCCCGAGGGCCGGCCGGTTTCTTCCGTGGCCCGGATCTCGCCGGGATTAGGCATACAAAGCATCGATCTGCCGCTGGAAACGAATCTCGACGGCTCGCCGTTTGACCTTCATCGACGGGGTCAATTCGCCGTCTTCGATCGAGAGTTCCCGATCCAGGATGATCGCTTTCTTCGGGAGTTCGTAGTGCGCAAGCCCGGCGCACGTCGTTTCTATCTCTTTCATGAACAGCTCGATGACCTTGGGATTTTCCACCAAAT
>CAMPKL010000134.1 GCA_946887065.1 uncultured Bryobacterales bacterium | reverse complement strand
GTGACCACTATAATGGCGGACATGCTGGGTCGCCCACCCACGAGGAATCGATGTCCCCTACAATCGGCCTCCCTAGCGGCGTCGCAGCCGATGACGTCTTCAAGCAGCTGGATCGTATTCTAGATTCGGAGCTTTTCCAGCGCTCTGAAAGACTGAGGCGCTTTCTGCTCTACTCGGTCCACGAAGGCTTGAATGGCGGCGCCGGTAATATCAAGGAATATACGCTGGGCCGGGAAGTCTTCGACAAGCCGGAAAACTTCGACACGCGCAACGATCCCGTAGTGCGTGTTGAGGCTGGCCGATTGCGGGCGAAGATTCGCGAGTTCTATGCGACGACGGGAGCGAACGATGGGCTGTTCGTCGGGATCCGTGACCACGGTTATTTACCTCTGATCCGCGACCGCGCACCAGAGACCCGGAAAAATGGGCCACGTGAAGACCCGGACGCCAAGCCGTGCGTGGCGGTTCTGCCGTTTCGAGATCTCAGTCTGGAAGGAAATCAGGAGCCTTTTTGCGCTGCGCTGACGCACGGAATTTCGCACGGCTTGATTCGAGAGCCGGGTCTTAGGGTTATCGGCTCGACTGGATCGCGGGGTCTTCACGCAGAGTCGGGCGATGTCATGACGGCGGCGAGAGAGTTGGCTATCGGATACATCGTCGAAGGAAGCGTTCAGCGTCAGGACCATCAGGTGCGCATCTCCGTGGAGTTGTCGGACACGGAGACGGGCCGCAGCCTGTGGGCGCACACGCTGGACCGCAAGCTGGACGACATTCTGTTGCTTCAGGAAGAAGCTGCCGAGGAGGTTGCCGAGGGGCTGCGGCGGATTCTGCTCTGCGGGGACGACCTTGATCCATGCGAAGACGGAGAGGACGGCATCGCGCTATCGAAAGGATATGCGCACTTCATTCGCGGCCAGCAGGCTTGGTCGTCAGGCGCCGTCAAAGACCTAAGGATCAGCATTGAGCGTTTTGAGCAGGCAGGACGGCTCGACGCTGAGTTTGCGCCGGCGTGGGCTGCCCTGGCCAACGCACGAATCGCGTTGGCCTTATCTCGTACGGCTCCTCCCGGCTCGCTGATGCGTGAGGCTAAGACGGCGGCCTATCGAGCCATCGCGGTCGACAATGGCGTCGCCGAGGCGCACGCGGCGAAGGGGACGGTCGAAGCCTTGTGCGATTTCGACTGGCAGGCGGCTGAAGCGTCTTTCGAGTGTGCTCGCGCTCTGGACTCGAAGTTGCCGCTGGTGGATCAATGGCACGCTCTCGCCATCCTGCTTCCGCAAGGAAAGATCGGCGAAGCGAGCCGGAAAATCGGCCACGCACAGAAGGCGGATCCGACCTCGATCTTGCTGCACTACTACCGGGGCGTGCTGCAGTACCTGCAGGGCAAGTACGAAGACGCGGCGACTATTCTGGAGATGGCCGTCGAATTGGAGCCGGAGTATGAGTCCGCGCACCTGACCCTCGGCGATGCCTACCTCTTTTTGGGAAGGGAACAAGAAGCCATGCGCCGGTACGCCCGGGTGAAGGAGCTTGCCGTCGATTCTGCATCGTGTTGGAGGTCGGCGGAAGCCTATGCACATGCGAGGGCTGGCAGGACGTCGCAAGCGAAGCGCCTACTCAGACGCATGGTGACAGCAAAAGGAACGGGATATTCGTGGCCCTATGAAGTGGCTGCTGTTTATGCAGCTCTGGGTGAAGAGGATGAGGCATTCGGTTGGCTGGAACGGGCCCGAGAGGACGGCGTCCCGACCCTTGCGTGGCTGCAGTACGACCCCAAGTTGTCCGGCCTGCGAAAGCATGAAAGATTTGCCGAGTTGTTGAGACGCCTCGGTCTGGGCGGCGCCATCGCTCAGGCAGCTCAGGACAAGGCGCCGATTTGGAATGGGGATGGCAGGCAGAGGGCAGCAGGTTCCGAAACTATTCGTGCCGCAAGGCGACGACGGGAGTGACGTGAGCGGCGCGCCGGGCGGGCGATATTGTTCGCAGCAACACGGTCGCGTATCGATCCCACAAGCGGGCAAGACTGTGGAGCGGCGAGACCACAGGCTGTCTCGCTCAGGACTGCGCGGGGTTTTCAAAGTCGAAGCGGCAGCCGGCGTCCCATAGCTTGCGTTGGTTGCCGTGCGCGGGGATGCCGCCCGCGTCCTTGAGCATGCGCGCGAAGTGCATGAGATTCCAAGTCATGAAGGTGGCGTTGCGGTTAGTGAAGTCGTTTTCGGGACCGCCGCTGCCTTCGTCGAGATAACTGGGGCCAGGGCCGGCTTCGCCTACCCAGGCCGCATCGGATTGGGGCGGGATGGTGTAGCCGATGTGCTGCAGGCTGTAGAGGATATTCATCGCGCAGTGCTTTGCGCCGTCTTCGTTGCCCGTGATGATGCAGCCGCCGACCTTGCCGTAGTAGGAATATTGGCCGTGCTCGTTCTGCTCGCTGGAATTGCCGTAGAGCCTCTCGATGAGCCGTGTGCAGACGCTGGACTTATCTCCGCACCAGATCGGGGTGCACACGATGAGGATGTCGGCGGCTTTTACCTTCTTGTAGAGTTGGGGCCAGGCATCGGTTTCCCAGCCATGTTGCGTCATGTCCGGTTGGATGCCGGGTGCGAGAGGCAGATCAACCGGGCGGATGACTTCAGCCGATACCTTGTGCTTGCCCATGATGCCGGATGAGATGGCGATGATCCCCTGGGTGTGGCTGCGTTCGGGACTCTTCTTGAGCGTGCAGTTCAAAAAGAGAGCGGAGAGACCGGAAAAGTCCCATTCGCTTTGGGTGCAATCGCTGGGCGGCTTCTGAGTTTTGGGCATGGCGGTGTTTAGATCGGCTCCACTCCGGAAATGTTGCGCTAGGGCCCCGTTCGGGTAACACTCGCGCCGCAAGAAGCCTCTAGGTTGTGGAGGCCCATATGGCAACTTACGACAACCTCAGTGAACGAAGAAACGATTCAGAGACGACCGAGTCAACCTTGCAAAACGCGAAAGAAAAGGCTGAAGCGAAGGTGGACGAATATCGTCACAAGGCGGAAGCGAAGGCGGATGAGTATCGCCACAAGGCCGCCGACGCACTGGAAAGCGGCGCCGAGAGGGCGCGCCAACTTGGAGAGAGAGCGCCGGGCCAACGAACAAGCAGCATGGGCCGGCGAGCGGGCGAGTCCCTCGAAGGAGCGGCTGACTACCTCAACCAACACACACTCGCACAGATGTCTGCTGATTGCGGCATGTGGATGCGGCGAAACCCCGGTCCCTCGCTGGCAATGGCAGCCGTAGCGGGATTTGTTGTCGGGCGAGCACTCCGTCGGTAGGAGAGGAATTCCGTGACGCCGGCAAAAACAGCGGGAGAATTGCTGAAGGAAAGCGTTGACCACGTTCGGGAAATCTTTCGGTCAGAAGTTCGTCTGGCGCGAGCGGAATTGCGCGCCGAAGCACGTGTAGCAGGCCAAGGCGTTCTGCTGGGAGCATTCGGAACGCTGTTTCTCGTGTTTGGCGTGAACTTCCTGCTGTGGGCGCTGATCTGGGCGCTCGTACCGGATATCCCGATCTGGACGGCATCACTCTTGGTGTCTTTGACCTCCTTAGCCGCGGGGGGCATTTTCCTCTTTGTAGGCTACGGAAAGTTTCAACAAGTTGACGGTCCGAAAAGGACAGCGGAAACGATGAAGGAGAACCTGGAATGGATGAAAACGCGGACGCAATAGAAAGACACATCGACGAGGAACGAGCCCGGTTGGGTACCACGGTTGACGCCCTGGAAGCTAAGGCCGCACGGGTTGTGGACTGGCGGGCGCAATTCAGGGAACGTCCTGGGACCGGACTGGCGTTGGCTTTCGGGGCCGGGGCGCTGGCCGCGGCGGTGTTGGGCGGCGATGGTGATTCCGATCGTGGGTATTTTCGCGGTCATTCCCGAGCTCGCACGGCAATAACCGGGTTGGAGACGGCGGTACTGGGGATCCTAGCGAACGAAGCCCGGCGTTATATGCGGGATCACTTTAGCTCTGACGATCGGATGGCCTCAACGGCTCAATGGACCGACGGCCACGCTAATCCCCAGAGGTCCGAGCGAAGACAGGATCGCGAGTTTGACGAGTAGCAAACGGCTAAAGAATGAGAGGCGGCAGCGCTTGGGACTTTGTTAAGGACCTCGCACAATCCTTTAGCGATGACGACTGCCCCATGATGGCGGCGGCGTTGTCTTACTACACGGTCTTTTCGCTGCCGCCGCTTCTCTTAGTCGTGGTCCAGAGCGCGGGGTTGATCTTGGGGACCGGCCGCGTGAAGGACAGCTTAATGGGGCATGTCAACGATCTCGTCGGCCCCGCGGCGACGGATCAGGTACAGGTGATGCTGGATGCGGCGGCCGCACGAGCCGCGGGCGAGGGGCTAGTCCTTTTAGTTAGTGTGCTGACGTTGCTCGTGGCGGCAACCGGCGCGTTCGTTCAACTGCAGGCGGCGCTGAACCGGGCGTGGGGCGTTCGGCCCGACCCGAATCAGTCGTTCTTCCAAAGCTTCGCAGTGAAACGCCTGGCGTCGATCGGCATGGTGCTGACCATCGGCTTTCTGCTGCTCGTCTCGCTGGCGCTTTCAGCGTTGTTAACTGCTGCTGGGGACCTGCTGCCCGTCTCGGAAGGCGTTCTTCATTTTGCCGATGTACTCGCTAATCTCGTCGTTTTCACTTTGTTGTTTGGGCTGATCTTTCGATGGATGCCGGACGCGCAGATTGCATGGAGGGACGTTTGGTTGGGCGCGCTTGTGACGACTGGCTTATTCATTGGGGGAAGGTACCTGGTGGGCATCTATTTGGGCCAAAGCGACGCAGGAGAGTACTTCGGGGCCGCGGGATCATTGGCAGTCATCATGTTGTGGGTTTATGTGGTGTCGATGATCGTCTTGCTAGGGGCTGAGTTTACGCAGACTTGGGTTCAACGTCAGGGCCGTTGGATCCGGCCGGAACCGGGCGCGGTGAAAGCCGCGGCGCCGGCCCAGAAGCTCGTCTCGCACCAGTAAACCTCCTTCGAGATA
The DNA here is from genome assembly GCA_946887065.1 of uncultured Bryobacterales bacterium. Next base: position 3,108 of record CAMPKL010000134.1, on the reverse strand, counting down.
CCGACCGTACGCACTGATTCGCCAAAAGCGTGTGGGGAGACTACGCTGAGTCTGGATGGCGTTTTCGTTTGTCAAACAGGTGGTGGATGAGTATCTCCACGATGACTGTCCAATGATGGCGGCGGGCCTGGCTTTCTACGCCGTCTTCTCGATTCCGCCCCTGCTGTTTGTAATGGTCAGCGGCGCGGGAGCGCTGCTCGGCCCGAGCGTGGCAGAGCAAGGCTTAATCAATCAGATAGGCCGGTTGCTTGGGCCGGATGCAGGAACTCAGTTTGCTGCGATGCTCCAGTATGCGGCAGACAGACGATCGGGAGAAGGCGCGGCGGTGGCGATTAGCCTGGCCGCGCTGTTGATTGCGGCCACGGGCGGGTTTGTCCAATTGCAGTCGGCGTTGAACCGTGTTTGGAGAGTCCGGCCCGATGTGGACCGGCCATTCGTGATCGGCTATTTTGCGCGGCGCGGCGCTTCGGTCGGGATGATGGCGTTTCTGGGAATTTTCTTACTAATTTCGCTGGGCTTGTCGACGTTGCTAAACGCCGCGGGCGAAATGCTTCTCGGGAGCGCGCTGGAAACAACGCTTCATGTGCTCGATCTGCTGTTTAACGCGGCGGTGTTCACCATTTTGTTCGCGGCGATGTTTCGTTGGATTCCGGATGCGAAGATTCTCTGGCGGGATGTGTGGGTGGGAGCATTCGCAACAACATTGTTATTTATGGCTGCGAAGTACGGGGTGGCGTTGTATCTGGGCGGCGGCGAACCTGGCGAACCTTTTCCGGCGGCTGGTTCGCTGACGATCTTCATGACGTGGGTGTACTTTGCGGCTGCATCGCTGCTGTTGGGCGCGGAATTCACGCATGTGTGGGTTAGGCGCAGAGGCCGCGTGATTGAGCCGGAAGCGGGGGCCGTTCGAGTGACCTTCATGCGGGGAGAGCCGACGAAGCGGGAAAGGTTCACGCGGCTGGATATTTAGCGACTGAGGGCGGGCAAAGCGCGCGCTGGATGTTTCAAGCGTCACGATCCGCACTTCCGTTGTGATAGGCGTAGAGCAGGCTCGCGCTGCTGAAAAAACGTCCTGGGACTCCGGTACTGTTTATGAAGTCAGGACTCCCAAAAACGCCGCCGTGCGTGATAACATCGCGATTCCGCGCAACATCCGGCCTTTCAGACGTTAATCATGAGACAAAACCTATTATTTCGGCAATTTACGCTCAAGCGGGCCGCCCTACTTGCGATCGTGGCGATGCCCTGGGGCGTTCTAAGCGGGCAAGACTTGAATTGTTCGATTCTTGGGACCCAAACCAACGTACGCGCCGAAGGCCAGGCAGAACTCTTAGGCGACGTCACCATCCAGTGCGAGGCCGCTGATCCCGGTTTGATCGCCGCGCCTTGGGAAACGAAGCAGGTCAACATTATCCTCAACCTGCCGATCAACGTCACCAACAACATCGATTTCGGCCAGGGATCGGAGACGGTCGATGCCAGATTGATCGTCAACGACGTCCCTCAGTTGTACGGCGTTCGCACGGCGAACAAGGAGATTGCATTTGAGGGCGTCACAATTCCCTTTCCAGGGTTCTTCGGCAATCCGGATAGGACCGTCATCCGCATCAGTTCGATCCGCGGCAATGTGAGCTCGTTAGGCCTGCCCCCTCAGGGCAACATTATCCAAATTGAGGCGATAGTTTCGATAGAGCCTCCGTCCACTCTTGGCCTGCCGCTGAGCGTGCTCACGGTCGGTTTCAGCCGCCTTAGCCTCGTCAACGACGGCGTAGACAATGCGATCACGGGGCTCCGGTGCGAGGAACTGGACAGTTCGCCTGCGGAGATCACCTTCCGTGAGGGCTACGCCTCTGCCTGGAAGACTCAAGGCAATCCCTCTGACGCAAAGAATACGTTCTGGGAATCCGGCTACTACGCAGCCGGGTCCAACAACGGCGCCGGGGCAAGTGGTCCCACGATGTTTCGCGTGACGTTCTCGGGGGTTCCGAGCGCCGTCACCCTAACTCTCCCCAACTCGATAATCGCGCCGAACGGCCCCTTTTCCGACCCACTAGTAGTCACGCTGACATCCGAGATCTGCGGCGCCTCAGGCTCGTCACCCGTGGCCATCGACGAAAGTGGTAATGGCTTGGTGATCTACAAGGTCTGCTCGACCAGCCCCAACTTAAGAGAAGAAGTGGGGATTCCGGTTGCTGCCAGCTGGACGCGGGGAGAACCCGGCATTGGCGAGGCTTCGGTGGCGGTGTCCTATGATCCGCTAGACGGCTCGGACTTCGCCAGCGCCGATGACCCGGAACCGCGGTTCGTCGACACTGGCTCGTTGGAGTCCTTCCTAACGATCAACTCATGCGGCACCTATCTGGACTTTCCACTGGTAAGCGACCGCGACGGCGACAGCACTCGTGTGGTTGTCGCCAACGCCGCTAATCCCGCGGACCCGGCTGCTTATCACCACTGCGAAGTGCAGCATATGGGCACGGACCCAAGCGGCGGGGTCATCGCGTCTTTCCAACAGACAGATACGGTCCCCGCGGGGCAACAGCTCGTGTTCGCACCGGACTTTGGCGCGCCGGACTTCGGCATCTCCGGATTTCCAGGATTCAAGGGCTCGTTGACAGTGCTCTGCGGATTCTATCCAGGCGATGGAACGGCGGAAATCCATACCGTGGGCCGAGGCAAATCGGAGTCATTCGTCGCCAATCGGTCGCCTCGATTGCGCGATCTCGTTTTTCCTCTAATCCAAGACATGGTGTACCCGTACGTAACGAGTTCCAACGGTCGCGATACGGAATTGACGCTTGAGCACGGGTACGACGGCAATGAGGACGAAGGGTCCTGTGAGTTGAGCTACTACGGCCTAAACGCACCAAGTCCGCAGACCATCGATGGGTTACCGCGAGGCCTGCAGGCTGTGTTCAAGATTTCGGAAGGCAGTGCCGAGTGGGGAGTGGCGCCAGCACCCAATTTCGAGGGCTACGTGACCGCCTCGTGCGATATCGCCCCAAGCGGCTTCGCTCGGATTGCGAACGACACAAAGGGCGGACAGAAGGCGCCGGCTCTCTATCGCTTCGGCCTCCAACCGAAGACCATCGACAGCGGCGACGGGGC
>CAMPKL010000133.1 GCA_946887065.1 uncultured Bryobacterales bacterium | reverse complement strand
ACTCCTGCGGGGACAGCAGTTGCTCCTTGAAGAGCATCTCCGCCCGTTGCAGGTTAGCTTTCGTATTGGCAAGCTCCGCTCCCCGTTGCTGCACGCTCGCTGCGCTTACGGCGATCACAGCCTCCGCCCGCCGGACCCTCTGCTGCAACTCGCCATCCTCCAATTCAGCGACGAGGCTGCCCTGGCCGACGCGGTCGCCGACTTGGAAGTAGGTTTTCTCCAGACGTCCTGTTGTTTGGGGCGTAACGTTGACGGTTTCCTTCGGTTTGAGCGCGCCCGTCAGCGTCAACTCTTCCGCTACTTGGCCGGGTGTGACGGCTGCCAGATCGACATTCACCACGCGCGACTGGCCGCCCTTTTTCTTCTTCGGCGCTGCCTGTTCCTGCTGGGCTTCTTGCAGGCGGGAGCCAATCAGAAAGATCAGGCCGCCGCCGATAGCTACCGCAATTAGTTTTTTTGTCCAGCTTGGCACTCAGGTCGCCTCGAAAACAGTTTTACGCGGGTAGGGCGCACGAAAGCCCTATAATTCCTATAAATTAGCAGGGTTAGAGATGGTCCTCGAGCCGTGCAGACCCGTAATAGTTACGGCGACTGCGGTGGGTCGTTGGTTACGTTATCCAAACCGCCCGATGATGCTTCTTTATCCGTTAGGTCCGCTACCATAGCGAGAGGACTAGTCCCGACAGCCCAAGTCAGCGGATTCTCAATCGTACTCCATGGCAATACTCCGAGTCGCGGTACTCTTTGGGGGCCGCTCCGGCGAACACGAAATCTCCATAAGATCGGCGGCTTCGGTGATCGCAGCGCTGGATCGCAGTCAGTACGAGGTCATCCCTGCAGCGATCGATAAACAAGGTCGATGGCTTTCGCCCGGAGCCTCGGCAGCCATGCTTCCCGCCGAGTCGCGGCGCGATTTGTCAACGGATAACGCTTTCAGGGTGGACCCTCAGCCGGGCCAAAGCCTCGGGGCGGACGTCATATTCACCGTACTGCACGGCACCTTCGGAGAGGACGGCACGGTTCAGGGCCTCCTTGAGTTGGCGGATGTCGCCTATGTCGGCTCAGGCGTCCTGGGCTCCGCCTGCGGCATGGATAAGGACGTGATGAAGCGGCTATTCCGCGAGCGGCGACTGCCCTGCGTGGATCATATCGCTCTGCTGCGGCATGAAATTGACGCCCGCTGGCAAGAACCAGCGGAGCGCTTTGGCTATCCCGTATTTGTTAAGCCCGCCAATTTGGGTTCGTCGGTAGGGATTTCCAAGGCCGGCAACGAGGCCGAGTTGCGAAAAGCGCTCCAGGATGCCGCCCAATACGACCGGAAGCTGGTTGTCGAGCCCTCAATCGACGGACGCGAGGTCGAACTAGCCGTGCTTGGCAACGATCAGCCGGAGGCGTCAATCGCCGGGGAGATCGTCCCGGCGTCCGGCTTCTACAGCTACGAGTCGAAGTATCTGGACGACTCCGCCAAGCTGGAGATCCCCGCCCAACTCTCCGCTGAACAGTTAGCGGAGGCTCAGCGCCTCGCTGTCGCCGCCTTCCGGGCGGTCGAATGCCGGGGCCTGGCGCGAGTCGATTTCTTCCTCGAACGCCGAACCGGTCGATTTTTGCTCAACGAAGTCAACACGATGCCCGGATTCACCTCCATCAGCATGTACCCAAAGCTCTGGGAAGCGTCAGGCCTGCCCTACCCCAGACTGGTAAACCGGCTGATCGAGTTAGCGCTCGAACGTCATGCCGAGAAGCGAACGATCCGCTTCGAACGCTAAGCAACCGCGAAAGCGGACGATAAGGATCGCGTGCTAAACCTGGCGCGGCGCTCCACCCCTCCCATCGAAACCGCGGCGCTGCTCGATGCGGTGGACGCCGCCTCACGAAGCGCGGGCGGCGCTCAGCGAGGTCTCCTGGTACGTCTGACGGACGGTCGAATCAAGGTTGTTCAAGCCTCGGAGCGAGACGCCGCGTCTACGGTTGCCAGCCTGGTGCGCCGGTATGGCCCGGTGAGTGCCGCCTATTTCGTCGAGCCGGGCGGAGCCCCAGCCGCCGGAACTCGGGTGAACGACTTAATCCACAAGCGCAGCTGGCGGCAGACCCCGGCCGGATGGGCGGCGGAAGGGCCCATAGATCAGCCGCGGGCAGCCGGGCTATCGAGGAACGCCGCGATTTTTGCGGCGTCATTAGGCATCAGCACGGGAGCGTTGCCGAAGGTCGACGCGATCTTCACGTCTCCAGGCGCCTTCAGCTGATCGGTGTGGTAGTGGTACACGTAGTCGGGATCTTTCAGCAGGTGTCCCGTTAAAACGCAGACGACATCGGAACCCGCTGCGATCGTGCCGGCGGCGGTTAGTTTTTTCAGACCAGCCAAGCTGGCGGCGGAAGCAGGTTCGCAGCCGATGCCGCAGCGGCCAATGACGGCTTTGGCATCGGCAATCTCTTGCTCGGTCGCCGAAACAACGACCCCATCCGTATTCTCGATCTCGAACAGAGCTTTGGGCCAGGACACCGGGTCGCCGATACGAATCGCCGTGGCCAGCGTCTCGGGGTTGGTCACCGCCTTCAAATCGCCCTTGAACCCCCGCTGATACAGTTCGTAAAACGGGGCCGAGCCGGCAGCCTGCACCACGGCGACCCGCGGCAGGCGGTCGATAATGCCGATTTCCAGCAGTTCGCGAAGACCCTTGCCCAGGGCCGATACGTTGCCCAAATTGCCGCCTGGCAGCACGATCCAATCGGGAACCTGCCAGCTACGCTGGCTGAGCATCTCGATGACGATCGATTTCTGGCCTTCCACCCGGAAAGGGTTCATGGAATTAAGCAGATAGATGCCCATGTCCGCCGCAAGCTTACGGACAAGCGCGAGGATTTGGTCGAAGTTGGCCTCCACCTGGATTGTCAGCCCGCCGTACTCCAGCGCCTGGGCCAATTTGCCGTAGGCGATCTTGCCATGCGGCAGAAAGATGATCGCCTGCATGGCGGCCGCGGCCGCCTAGGCGGCCATCGATGCGGACGTGTTGCCGGTCGATACGCAGGCAACGCGCTGCATGCCCAGTTTCTTGGCCTGGGTGGCGCCGGCGGTCATGCCGTTGTCCTTGAACGAGCCGGTTGGATTGTAGCCTTGGTGCTTCAACTGCAATGCGTCGACGCCGCCGAAGGCCGCTGCCCGAGGCGCGTCAAAGAGCGGCGTGTTGCCTTCGCGAATGGTGACCACATGCCCTAGGTCGCTAACGAACGGCAGCATCTCACGGAAACGCCAAACGCCGGAAACATCGATCGGATCGCGGCTCGCGGCTCGGCTGTCCCAAAGGCTAGTCAGCTGTTTGGGATCAGCGTCGAAGCGGTTCTCGACGGCAATCAAGCCGCCGCATTCGCGGCATTCGTAGATGACCTCGTCGATCGGATAGCGAGCCGAGCAAGCCGAGTTAAAGCAGACTAATTCAGCAGACATAAGCGGAAGACTCCATCCTATCGCGGCACGCGCCCGGAGGAAGGCTCGCTCCGGGCCACAAGGCGCTTTTCCTTGTTACACTTGTGCGTTGTTGGAGTATTGAGAGGTACCCAGAATGACTCTTCCTCGCCATCCCCTACTGGCCGTCGCCTTGCTGATTTGTCTGGCCGCCTGCGGAACGCAACCTCAACCGGAAACTTCCGAACCACAAGTCCCGGCAGACGAGGCGACCGAAGCTCCGGCCGAAACTCCCGCGACAGAGCCCGCCCCCGCCGAGGAGCCGGTCGCCGTCGTTACGCCGCCTCCGGCTCCGGCTAACGCCCCCAAAGCGGCGCCGGCTGCCCCCAAGAAGACCGCGCCCACCGGGCCCCCGGTCGTAGTGATGCAAACCAACAAAGGGACGATCCGCATTGAGTTGTTTCCCGACAAAGCGCCGAAGACCGTGGCCAACTTCTTGGCCTACGTTGACGATAAGTTCTACGACGGCACGATCTTCCACCGCGTCATCCCGGAATTCATGATCCAAGGCGGCGGCTTCAGCCCCGATATGACCGAGAAGAACACTCGTGCGCCTGTCGACAACGAGTCGCAAGGGGGCGAGTCCAATGTGCGGGGCACGATCTCGATGGCACGTACCAACGATCCCCATAGCGCCACCGCCCAGTTTTTCATCAACCATGCGAACAACCGCATGTTGGATTTCGGCGCCCGCGGCGCGAACCAGTGGGGATACGCCGTTTTCGGTCGCGTGACGGAAGGGATGGACGTGGTCGACGCCATTGCGGCAACCCCGACCGGCAACAAAGGTCCCTACCAAAACGTGCCCGTCGAAAATGTGGTGATCGAGAGCGTACGCCGCGCCAACTGATCAGCGAGAAGAGGAATCATCATTGTCTGAGAACACCAATCCAGTTGTAGTCATTGAGACCGCGCAAGGTCCCATCACCGTCGAGCTCTTTGCGGACAAAGCGCCTAAAACGGTGGCGAATTTCCTCAAATACGTCGATGACGGGCACTACGACGGCACCATCTTCCACCGAGTGATCTCGAAGTTCATGATCCAGGGCGGCGGCATGGACCCCAACATGCGCGAGAAGTCCACCGGTGCACCTGTCGAGAATGAGGCCGACAACGGGCTCTCCAATGAACGCGGCACGATCGCCATGGCTCGGACTTCGGATCCGCACAGCGCGACGGCTCAGTTTTTTATCAACACCGTCGACACCAACTCGTTTCTCGACCACAGCGGCAAGACGACCAGAGGCTGGGGCTACTGCGTTTTCGGTAAGGTGACCGGCGGCATGGATGCCGTGGACGCCATTCGCGGCGTCGCCACCGCTCGCCGCGGAATGCATGATGACGTTCCGGTTGAGCCCGTCATCATCTCCTCGATCAAGAGGGCTTAAGCGCCCGCAAAGCCCTCACAAACCTCGCGTCCTATAATGCGAACGTTGGTTTGGATGCCCGCCAAGGGCTCGGGAGGAGGGCTATGTACCGCGTCATTCTGGTCACTTGTTTGTTTGCCGTCGTCGGCCTTGGCGCGGACCGAGGATCCCAGCCTCGGGACGCAGCACGGATATTCGTCGGCAACATCCTGCCGCAGATCGCCGTCGGCGGCGCCTGGTCAACGGAAATTCAAGTGATGAACGCCCGTTTCGACGACGAAGCGGAAGCTTTCACCATTCGCTTTCTCGACGAGAGCGGGAATCCAGTGGCGCTTCCAGTGGTCGGGCAGGGTATGAGAACCAGCATTTCGGGAGTGGCGCAGCCGCGCGGGACCGTCTTTTTTGAACTCGCCGGCGGGCCCTCGACGCTGGTCGGAGTCGCCGTAGCCGAGTCTGGGACAACGGGCGGAGTGGTAATGAATGCCGTGCTGACCCAGAAAGTGGCCGGCCGGCCGGACTTCCAAGCCTCCGTGCCCGGTACCGATCAATTTGGAACGAACTTCCAATTTGTCTACCGCAACGATGGGCCGTACACGACCACGGTGGCCTTCGTTTCCAATGCGGCCCAGACGCTGACTGCGATTGCACGCAACGCTGACGGAACGGAACTTTGCCGGGTTGGGCGACAGATGGCATTGGGTCAGCACGTGTCCTTTCTGATCTCCGATCCCACCTGGCTGCCCTGCACCAACGGCGCTCGAGGCGTCATCGAACTCGTACCCTCGGAGGGCGCATCGGGCACGATGATCGCCTTTCTTTTCAACGATCAAGGCGCGTTCACCACGCAGCTTCCGTTCGAGATCGTCGCCGATGAGTAACGCAGTCTCGCTCATTGCGTAAACTACAGCCATGCGAAGATCATGGTTATTTCCGGGACTTCTGCTGACCGCTTTCTCCGTCCTGTCCCTGGGCCAACAGGCTGAAGAAAAGCCTTCGGACCAAGAGCGGCTGGTGCAGCTTGAAAAGCACGTGGTCGATATTCAGCGGCTGTTGGTCGCGCTTAGCGGCGACGGCGCCGTTGAAGTGACGCCCGCGACGCTAGAGCTGAGACTGAGCCGGATCGAACGGCGGCTTGAGCGGCTGGAGCAGAAGTCCATTGGGGCCGCCAGCTCCTTGGGCCCGACTTCCGATCGTATGATGGAAAATCGGCTCCGCACGTTAGAGAACGCAGTGATGCGCCTCCAGCAGCAGCGCTAGGCGGGATGGCGCCCGCTACACGGCCTCGATCGCCAGCCCAAGGCGAGCGGCCAACTCCGGCATCGCGTCAACCAGGATGTCGGGCGGATGCGTCTTGAGCGACTCCGGACGCAGCCCGTAGGTCACGCCGCAACTCTTCGCGCCGGAATTAACGGCAGTGAGGATGTCGACCGAGCTGTCTCCCACCATCAAGGTCCGCTCCGATTCTACTTCCGCTTCGTCCATCAACCGGCACAGCCCCTCCGGGTCGGGCTTCTTTTGCTCGAAACTGTCCCCGCCGTAGATCTGGAAGAAATAGTCGGGCAGTTCGAGTCCGTCTATGATGCGTCGGCTAAAGCGCTCCGGCTTATTGGTGAGCACAGCCATCTTTTTTCCAGCGGCGCGGAACGCGTCCAAGGACTCCAGCACGCCCGGATACAAGCGAGTGTTGTCGAGCATGTGGTCGCTGTAATATTCCAGAAACAACTGCAGGGCGTCATCGACGTCCGATTGCGGAGCGCCCTTGCCCAGCGATCGCTTGATCAGCATCGGAGCGCCGTCGCCGACGTAGCCGAAGACCGTCTCGTGCTCCAACTCGGGATAGCCCATTTGGACGCACGCGGCGTTGACGGACAGAGCCAAGTCCAGGGCGGAATCGATCAGCGTCCCATCAAGGTCGAATACCAACAAATCGAACGGCATAAGCTCCAAGTCTAGCAACCAACGGCAGCGCGGTCGGCTGCGGAAACTCACCCATCCTGCTAGTATTGTGGCCGGATGACGACGGCGGTCTCAAGCGATGTCGGCGCGAACCAGCGTCTCTCCGACTACGCGGCGCGGGTCGTTGCGCGCCGCACCGAGAAGCTGGCGTATTTCGTCGAAAGAGCCTCTCGCAAGCCTAGCGAAGACGTCATACACAAGCTCCGCGTCGCCGCGCGCCGGCTTGGCAGCGCTTTGGACGCCTTCGAAGAGCATTTCCCCTCAAGCGGGCTCGCCAAAGTCGCCAAGCAAACCAAGCATCTTCGCAGCGCCGCAGGCGTCGTGAGGGATCACGACATCGCCTTGACGCTGGCTGCCGAAGCTGGCCTGGAAATCTCGGACAAATCGAAGACGCGCATCGAGCGCGGCCGGGATGAAGCGAGCAAGGAGTTGCGCCGCCGGTTGGAGGGGCTGCGGGAGAAATCGCCGGGCACGGCATGGACCCGCATGCTGCACCTGGCAGGTAATGGCCGCGCCGACGCGGTCGGTCCGACAGCGGCAAGCTACGCCGCCGCTCTGCTGCCGCGCATGGCTAACGAATTCTTCGAAGCCGGGCGCGATGCGGCCGCTCCTGCGGCGACTATCGAGGATTTGCACGCGTTCCGCATTTTCGGTAAACGCTTCCGCTACACATTGGAGATCTTCGCGCCCTGCTACGGCAACGACCTGCAGAATGCGCTCCGGTTGTTGCGGTCTCTCCAGGACACTCTGGGCATGATCAATGACTGCGAGATCGCAGTAAAGATTCTCACCAAGGCCGTCGGACGCAGCCAACGCGAGCAAGTCGAGACGCTATTGAGCCAACGGCAGGCGGCGCTGATCGAAAACTTCCGCAGCCATTGGAATGAAACCTTCGCCGCGGAAGGCGAATGCCTCACCTGGATGCAGATGTTGGCCAGACCCGCCTTCGCGCCCGCAAGCGAAACGCGGGACAACTCTCTTGAGCAACCCGCCGCTTCCTAGGTCGGCCCCTATTTCGCCACGGTCGCCGCTTGTTCCTCGAAAGCAAGCGCGCTGATCTGCCCGTGATCGATCCCTTCGGCCGTAAACTCTCGCAGTGAGCCCTCCACGCTGAGGCGCCAGCGCAAGGGCGCTCCGGCGGAGGCGTCAATCCAAGCAAAATTGCCCGTCGTGATCCGCAGGGAGCCCTTGGTCGCTGCGATTCTGCAGAGCAACGCCCTAGCCCCGGATGAGGGCGGCGTTTCCGGATCCTGCTGCAGCCTGATTTCGATGTGGTCTCCTACTTGGTAGGCTGACCCGTCCCAGGCAATCTCTAGATCGGCTCCAAAGTTCACG
>CAMPKL010000132.1 GCA_946887065.1 uncultured Bryobacterales bacterium | reverse complement strand
GTGCTCGGTCCAGCCAAGGATCTTCTGTATTTAGGTGTAGCACCCTGTGTCAAGGGTTTTGGGGTGGGTTGCGGCGTAAGTTGTTGTAGGCATGGGGAAAGAAAGTTGAAAAAAGTTGTTGGTTGCGCCTTAAGGGCGCGAGGTTGTGAGGAAAGAGGCCGTGGATTGGCGGCTCTTAGGCGGCGATATCCACAAGCCGCTTCGCGCCGCGCTTCAGGATCTTGCCCGAATGGAGACGGCGCCCGTCTTCATCGATCGCCTGGTAGTACAGCACGTCCTTCGCCACGCTGAAATCCATGAAGTGATAGGCTTCGGCGCCGAACTCCACCGCTTCCGGCGTCGTGTCGCAACCGCCGCGCACCTTTCCCGCGGCCCCGGAGACGAAATGGTGAACGCCGTGTTGCGGCTTAATCTTTTGATAGAAATGATCGTGCCCCGCCAGAACGAGGTCCGCGTATTCGCGGATCTCCGGTTCCAGGAACTCTTGCAGCACCGCGGTGGAACCGTGCCCCCGAGGCACGAACAGAAAACTGCCCTTTGTGTGCGCGTGGATCGGATGGTGGAAATAAAAGATGTTCCAGACCGCCTGGTCGCAACGATTCAACCGATCTTTTAGCGAGGCCTTCAGAGCCGCGAGCTTCTTGTCGTCCCGGCCCTCTATCGCTTCGACCCACGCAGGCGTGTCCAGGCAAATGAAACGGGCCAAACGCTTGCCGTCGGGCAATACCGGCCCGGCCATGAACTCATACTCTGACTCTCGTCCGACAAATCCGAACGCCTCTTCTTGGACCATCTCTCGCCCGCCGCGGGATCGCACATCATGGTTGCCCAGCGCCGCGCGGAACGGTACTCCCTGATCCAACAGGTCCCGATAAACGTTCACGAATTTCGAGTCGAAGTACGCCGCTTCGCCGTTCTCGTAGATGTTGTCGCCCAGCATGGCGACGAACGCCCACGGGTGGCTAGCATGCCACGCGGTCATCCGTTGGGCCAGTCTCCGCTGCATCCTGGTTCCGGCTCCGCTATCGCCCATGACCCCAAATCGCAGTTCTCCCGGCAGGTCGCCCAGCGGGGTCAACTCGGCCTCCGCGGCAAGCAGGGCAATCTCCCAAACGGCGCCGGCTAGTAAGGGCGCTTGAAGAATGGTTCTGCGGTTCACCTAGTGGATCTGATGTTGCGCGCCAAGATCAGGTTGCAACAACCTTACTCATTGTCACGCCCGGTCCGAATATTTTCAAGGTGCAAGAGAACTTGTCGGGCGCCTTGGGTGTGCGCAAGTTCTCAGACCGCTCTGGGTTCAAGGGGCCACTCCCGCGATGGCGGGACCGGCGCTGAGCAAGCAGGCGCGCTAAAATAGCCCCGCCATGTCCATCACACGCCGCACCGCCATCGCTTCTCTTGCTGCTGCCGCCGTCGCCTCCGCCGCACGCCCTAACGGCGTGCTCGTCGACACGCATGTGCACCTTTTCGCCAAAGACACCGTGCGGTTCCCTTACGCTCCCATGGCTACTTACCAGCCGGGGCCGGCCGACCTCGAAGACTACAAGAAGTTTTTCGCGGAGGCTAAGATCGACCACACGGTCATCGTGCATCCTGAGCCCTACCAGGACGACCACACCTATCTCGAATACTGCTTCGAGAATGAGCCCAAGCCCGGCGCCTTCAAGGGGACCTGTTTGCTCGACCCAGCCCGCGGCGACACGCCCGCTCGCCTGAAACGCTTGATGGCGCGCCACCCCGGACGCATCGTCGGCTTCCGCATCCACGCCATGCAAGACCGCGGGGTTGCGCCGTCGGATACGGGCGCCATCACGGGCCGCAATCTTGAGGCGGACTACATGAAGCGCACCTGGCGAGCTGTCGCCGATGCAGGCATCGCCGTCCAGATGCACTTCAAGCCGTTCTTTGCGCCGCAGATCAACAAGCTCAAGCAGCAGTTTCCCAGCGTTACAGTCGTTCTCGACCACCTCGGGCGCAGGGGCATGGGTACGGACGCCGACTTCAAAGCAGTGCTGGCGCTGGCGAAGTTGCCGAACGTCTACATGAAGTACAGCGGCCTGGCTTACTCGTCCACGGCCGGCTATCCGTTCGAGGACGCGAAGCCCACTGTCCGCCAAGCCTTCGACGCCTTCGGCCCCGATCGCATGATCTGGGGAGGCATCGGGATGAACATGGAAGCGATGGAGCAGAACGCCGCCGTCCTGGACAACATGTTCGATTTCGCGTCTGAAGGGGACCGCGCCAAGATCCGCGGTCTCACCGCCATGAAGCTCTACAAGTTCTAGCGGGAAGGTTCCTATTCGCCCAGCAACTCTCCAAACGGACGCAAACCGTCGACCGCATCGCAGATCGTTTTCGCGACCGCCAAAATGGGAACCGCCAGCAGTGCGCCGGGAATGCCCCACAACCAACCCCAGACGAGAATCGACACAAAAATGCCGACGGGATTCAGCGCTAGTTTGCGGCCGATGAGCACCGGCTGCATGAGCGTACCTTCTAACGTGGTCAGCACAAGGTAGGCGCCCGACACATACAGCGCGCTTTTGACGTCGTCGAAACTCGAAAGCGCTGCCAGGGTCAAAGCGCATAGAGTAATCAGCGAGCCCATGTAGGGAATAAAGTTCAAGACCGCCGCCACGGTGCCCCACAAGGCTGCATAGGGCATACCCAACAAGCTCAGCGCCAAAGTGACGGCGCACCCCAAAATGAAGTTATTGAATGCGAATCCCAACAAGTACGATGAAGCTTGATTCTCAATGCCTCGCGCAATTTGCGCCAACGTTCTCTTGCGCCGAAATCCGGGCGTAATCCGCACCAGCTTCCGCAGGAATTTGTTGCGCCCAGCAAGCAGGAAGAACAACAAGGCGAAGACAATCACCGCCCCCACAACCAACTCGAAAGCCGTGTCGACGAGTACCTCGCTCCAAGCAGGCTCCTTGATGGTTACCTCAAGCGCCTCGTCGTCCGTCGCCGTGGCCGCGATTTCTTCGGCTTCCTCCGCCGCTTGCGACATGCGGTCGACCGGTTCGCGTAAGTCTCTCCACAAGTTGCCGACTTGCTCCAGATTCCGCGGCGCGTCCGACAAGATGTTCGCGGCGGGTCCCGAGAACTGATAAATCGCCAAGGCGAGCACGCCAATGAGCATCGTGACGACTACGCCGGCACTCACAAATTCCGGGATGCCGACCCGCCTCATGCCGCGAACGATTGGCGCGAACACAAAACTCAGCAGCAGCGCCAGCGCAATCGGCAACAGAACCGGCTTAGCCCACCACAGCGTATAGAGTGCAGCAAGCCCCAAGATGCCCACGCGCCAAAACGACACAAATCGGATTGGGCGCGTATTGGGAAACTGCGGGTCTTCGGAGAATTCGTCGCTCGTTACGTCAGCCATCGCCTCAGGCGCAAGCCGCGGCGTCTAGTCCAACGCAAGGCGCCCTTGCGTAGATCCTTGACAGGCCCCGAACGCTTCATCGCGGCGACAGATCATTTGCGCCGCGTTTATCATGGGGAAGTCACGACCTGGTGCAGCTGATGATTCGCATTACATTGCTCATTCTCGGGGCCTTGTGTGTCTTCAGCGCCCCCGCCGCTGCTCAACGTCAGCCAAACTTCGTCCTGATCATGACGGACGACCAGGGCTACGGCGACCTCAGCAGCTATGGGGCGCCGCATATTCGCACGCCCCACATCGACCGCATGGCGGCCGAGGGCATACGCTTCACCGACTTCTACGCCCAGCCCTTTTGCGGGCCGTCCCGGGCCGCGTTGATGACCGGCAGCTATCCGCCCCGCAACTCGCTGATGTTCAACCATGTGCCGCGAGCCAAGACAGGCATCCATGCCGATGAAGTCACCCTGGCCGAAGTCCTGAAGCGGGCGGGCTACGCCACGGCGATGTTCGGCAAGTGGCACCTAGGCGACGCGACGCAGTTCTTGCCGACCAATAACGGCTTCGATCAGTACCTCGGGCTTCCGTACTCCAATGACATGTGGCCTTTCCACCCCAAGGTGGAGCGCACGCCCCAGGACGGCCCAGTCAAGCGAGCCATCCGCACTCGCGCTGAGTATACCGGCTACCAAGGCGAGGGTGAAACTTATCCCCTCGACTGGTTCCCGCCCTTGCCTCTGATCAAGAATCTCGACGCCATCGAGTTGAACCCCGACCAAACTCAGCTCACCGCGCGCTACACCGAAGGGGCCATCGAGTTCATCGAAGCCAATCGCGACCGGCCCTTCTTTCTTTATCTCGCGCACGCGATGCCGCATAATCCGCTTTTCCGCAGCAAGCCTTTCGAGGGCGTCTCCACCCGCGGCGTCTACGGCGACGTCATTGAGGAGTTGGACGATTCCACCGGGCGCGTCCTCGCCAAGCTCAAGGAACTTGGCCTGGATGAGAACACCCTGGTCATCTTCACTTCCGACAACGGTCCCTGGCTGCAATACGGCATCGACTCGGGTTCGGCCGGCCCGCTTCGAGACGGCAAGGGAACCGTCTGGGAAGGCGGCCTACGCGTTCCCGCAATCATTCGCTGGCCCGGCAAAATTCCCGCCGGCCAGGTCACGTCGGAAATCGCCGCCAATATCGACATCCTGCCGACATTCGCCGCTCTAGCGGGCGCGGCCCTTCCCGACGACTTGATCATCGACGGCAAGAACCTGTGGCCGCTGCTCAGCGTCCGTGACGGCAAGTCGCCGCGTGACACATTTCTGTACTACGAGGGACAAATCTACTACCGCGCCGAAGACGGCGCCCCCGTCAACCAGCCGGTTCTGCGCGGCATCCGCGAAGGCCGCTGGAAGCTGCTGCTGGATGGGCCTCAGTTGTATGACCTATATTCCGACGTCGGCGAAGCTCACGATGTGGCCGGCAAACACGCCGACATCGTCGAGCGTTTAGCGGCTCTTGCCCGGGCGAACGACGCCGAGCTGATGAGCCATGTCCGCCCTTTGGGCCAGCTCGCCGAGTAGGCGCCCGATGGACAATGTGTTGAAGTTGGAAAATCGCCACACCGGAGAAATCCTGCGTCTGCGGCGCGTGCCCGGCTCAGACGGGCAGACCGTCCTAGAAATTGACGGCTCACTGCCGGTACGAGCCGCCGGCCCGCCGCTGCACATCCACCTCACGCAACTCGAAGAAGGAGTGGTGAAAGCGGGAACGCTTGGCGCCCAAGTGGGCAACCACAAATTCGTGGTGCCCGCGGGAGGCCGCGCCTCGTTTCCGGCCGGAGTCGTTCACACCTGGTGGAATGCCGGCGAAGAACTCTTGGAGCTAAGCGGCCGCGCCGTTCCCGCAGGCGACTTGGATCGCTACCTTCAAGCCTTGTTCGCAGTCGTAGGCGCCTCCAACACGGGGAGGCCGGATCTGTTCTACATGACTCACGTTCTTTGGCGGCACCGCAAGACACAGGCGCTCTCCGTTCCGCCTCAGCCGGTGCAGCGAGTCCTTTTCCCGATCGTGTTACTGCTGGGACGTCTACTCGGCAAGTACCGCGGAACCGACTGGCCTGGCTCGCCGGAATCGTGCCCCGGCGCGCCCGAGCCCTAAGAATGCGGTGCTGGAGCAGGGCTCGCCACAAGCGCCAAAGAACAGAAAATTCCGCTCAACGCTCACCGTCCCGGGTGCGTCACAATACTGACGCTGTCGCCCCACGGGAGGTCTCCATGCGATTGTTGCTCGCGATTGTCACGCTATTGCTTTGGGCGAACGCTCTCCAGGCCCAAGAGAATGGACCGTTTTGCCGGGTAACCATCTTGCGCAACACTGTCGACATCCCCCAGGAACGCCGCGATGGAATCGTGCTGATGCGCGTCTTCGCCTCAACCAGCTCGGGCTGCCAGAGCGGTCAGGTGAGAATCGCCGCCTTCCCGACGGACGTCTGCCGCAAGGAGCCGGCGACGGACCTCAACAATGCGGCGCCGATGACTTTCAGCTACAAGCCGGCCGTGCTGGAATTGGCAATCGAGCCCGGCAACATCAACTCCGGCGTCATTGAGATTTCGAGTGATTCTTCCGGCTCGTGTTCCTTCAATGCGCACATTGAGAGTTGCAGCAGCGTCGTTCGGCCGGGCGGCCGTTGCGTTACGAGAGATCTAACCGAGCCCCGGCCCGAGGACCAAGGCGCTATTACGGAAGAGTTCAACCGGTTGCGTTAAGCCGGGCAACGCCTAGGCTGACCCCGCTTTTGCCGGCGATTCCGCTGGCCACGCGCCCACAGAATGGGACGGGTCTTGTGCGGTGCAGGTTCACCCTCAAATGTCCGCTGATTTCGCCTACACTGGTCCGATGCAAAGGGACATGAAATTTCTTGGGTCCCTGAAGTGGCACGAATGGGTCGTCCTGCTGGCGGCGATCTTGATGCTGATCGCTTTTGCACCGATCGGCGGCAAGTCGGAAACCCTTGAGACGCTTGGCTACATTCTCGGCCCAGGCGATGAGATTCGGGTGTCCGTCGTCGACCTGGATGACGTGGGCAAGTACCCGATCCGGATTGATCTGCGCGGCACCATCGATTTGCCGATCGCCGGACGTCTTGACGCAGCCGGCATGACCGCCGAGCAACTCGAGGCCAAGATCGCCGAACGGCTTTCCAGCTATCTCCAGAACCCGGACGTCACGGTCTCCATCACGGACATGAACGGCCAACCGGTTACCGTTCTTGGCTCGGTGAAGTCGCCGGGCGTTCAGCAGGTTCAGGGGCGCAAGACTCTGATGGAGGTGGTGTCGCAGGCCGGGGGGCTCAACCCGGACGCCGGTTACGCCATTCGCATTGCGCGGCTGAAGGAGCGCGGGGAGATTCCCCTGGCGAACGTCACAGAGGACGAGACCGGTCAGTATTGGGTGGCCGAAGTCGGCGTGAGAGAGGTTCTCGATGGAGAAGCCCCAGCCAAGAACATTCCCGTTAAGCCCGATGACGTTATTACGGTGCCGAAAGGGCGTTTTGTCTACGTTCTGGGAGCCGTCGCGCGGACGGGAGCGTTCGTCCTCGGCGAGCGACAGCGCGTGACGGTGCTGGAGGCGCTTTCGATGGCGGAAGGGCTCGGCAAGTATGCGCAGTCGGGCGAAGCGAAGATCCTGCGCAAGACGCAAGACCCGGAGCGGCGTGAAGAGATCGCCGTGAATCTCAAGCGCATTCTAAAAGGCGCGGATAGCGATTTGCCCATGGAGGCCGAGGACATCCTTTTCATCCCGCAAAGTACCAGCAAGAAGGTCGGGGCACGAGCTGCTGCCGCGGCGCTTAGCGTAGGGTCCGGTGTGGCGATTTGGCGGGTCGGTAGGTAATGGCGTCCGACGATTACGGACAACGAGGCCGCCGGCCGGCCTTGAACGACGCCTCGGACCGTTTGCCTGCCAAGTTTGAGATTATCGACGCGACTCGGGTCGACGACGCCTACGGCGGCAGCTATCCGAGCGATGGCGACAGTCAAGGGCTCTTTCTCGAATACTGGCGAGTCTTGAGCCGCAGGAAAGGCGCCCTCGTGCTGGGAGCCGTCCTCGGGCTCTTAGCTGCTGTCGCTCTAACGTTGCCGCAAACCCCTATCTATCAGGCGACCGCGACATTGGAGATCCAATCTCTGAACAGCAACTTCATGAACATGGGCGCCGTTCAGCAGACGACGGACAACCAGGGCTGGGATGGGATGCTGGATCTTCAGACACAGATACAGATTCTGCAGAGCAGGACGCTCGTGGAGAGCGTCACGGAAAGCCTAACGAAGCCGGCGGTGGGTGTTGATTCGCCGGATGTCTCTACTTCAAGCCGGCTCTCTACTTGGCGGCGGGCGCTCAATATGAAAGAAGCGGACGCCGAAGACGTCCGATCCATCGCGCTTTCGATGCCTGCCGACACGCTGATTATTAAGGGGAGCAGCCAGACGCGGATCGTCCAAATATCGGCCGACTCGACCGACCCTCAGATCGCTTCGGAGTTCGTCAACACGCTCACGCGTGAATACATCGAACAGAGCATTGAGGCGCGCTGGGAAAGCACTCAACAAACCAGTGACTGGTTAGCGCGCCGACTGGATGAGATGAGGATTAAACTCGAACGAAGTGAGAGCGCGCTTCAAAGCTACGCCAAGCGGACAGGGTTGCTATTTACCGATGACAACACGAATGTCGATGAGGCTAAGTTGGA
>CAMPKL010000131.1 GCA_946887065.1 uncultured Bryobacterales bacterium | reverse complement strand
CCGTTATGATTGCGTCGTCTGCGACTTCTTGGCGGTTGCGGAAAACTTCTCCCAGAGGCAACACGTTGTGCTCTTTCAGCACAATGTGGAGTCCATCATTTGGCGTCGCCGAGCGGAGCAGGCCGGCGTTCCGCAGCGGGCGTATCTGGCTCTGCAGGCCCGCCGGATGGATGCCTACGAACGTCGAGTCTGCCGGGAATCACAGGGCGTCATTGCCGTATCCGAAGAGGACGCTAGCATCATGCGGGACCGTTTCGGTTTGGCTCCCGAGCGAGTACGCGCGGTCCCTACCGGCGTCGACGTTGAGTACTTCCAGCCGCGGGGGACGCCTCCTCCCCCGTCGGCCGACCTCGTTTTCGTGGGCTCCATGGACTGGATGCCGAATGAAGACGGAGTTCAGTTCTTCGTGCGTGAAGTCCTGCCCCTGATCCGGCTACACCGAAGGGATTGTTCGGTTTCAGTCGTGGGCCGGAATCCGTCGGCTTCGATTCGGAAGCTCGCCGCAGCGACCCCCGGACTGGCCGTGACAGGAACCGTCCCGGACGTTCGGCCTTATCTGTGGGGGGCCCGTGCGTCACTCGTGCCTTTGCGTATCGGCGGAGGTACGCGCCTCAAAATCTATGAGTCCGCGGCCGCCGGCGTTCCCGTCATTTCGACGCGAGTCGGCGCCGAAGGGCTACCCCTTGAAAGCGGGAAAGAGTGCCTTCTCGCGGACTCTCCTCAGGACTTCGCCGCCGCCTGCTTGCGTATCCTGAATGAAGGGGAACTCCGCGAGAACTTGGCCGCCGCCGCGTTTGGCCTCGTGTCGAGCCGTTTCTCTTGGCGTGTTGTCGCAAGTCAGTTTGAGGACGCCTTGCTTGCTCTTGCCGGCCGTGAGGGATCCCATGGTTAAACGCTTACGTCATGTTAAGCTCAGCCCAACGGTGACGCTTCCGCCTCACGGAGAGTGGGTTGCTGACGCGCCATCCGCCCCCACAATCAACGAACGGGTGCTGACCTAGAACCTTCCATGTCGCGTGCGCCCCTGAGTCGTGCCATCTACAGCAACTTCGCAGCCCAGGGTGTGGCCGCTGCGCTGGCATTTGTCATATCGCCGTTACTAGTGCGCGGTCTCGGAACCGAGCGCTACGGCGTCTGGGCATTAGTGGCCGAAATCTTGGCTTACTATCTGATGCTGGATTTCGGCGTCAGAGGCGCCGTTGCCCATTTTGTCGCTCGGCATCTGGCTAAGAGCGACAGTATCCGGGCCAATGCGACATTGGCGACAGCTTTTTGGATACTGCTGCCGATCGGCATTCTGGCCAGCGCGTTCGGCTGCGGTTTGGCTTACTTTCTTCCCGATCTCTTCGGCATTGAGTCAATCAGCCGCCGCGAGATTTTCGTGGCGATGAGCATCATGGCGCTCACCATTGGGCTGAGTCTTCCGATGGAGACTTTCTCAGCTGCGCTCCGGGGTAGCCAGCGCCTGGACCTAATCAATGCGGTCGAAGTAATCGGACAGCTTGTTAGCGGGCTCGCGATCTTACTTGTTCTCCGAGAAGGCGGCCTACTGATTGCCGTCACGCTCGCTCAAGCTTCCGCCAGAGTGCTCCGGTGGGTCTTGCTAGCGGTCCTCGCTTCTCGCCACATCCCCGGCTTCTCGATTTGGCCCCGCAACTTCAGACGAGCCGAGTCTACTGGACTGCTGCGCCTCGGCGGCCGGAAGATTGCGATTGACATTGCGCAGCTCATATCGAGCCGTACCGACTTACTCGTGGTCGGCTCGTTTCTGGGCGTGCAGTGGGTGGCGTTCTACAGCTTGGCCCGGATGGTCCCGCTACAGATCTCGGCCATGAATTTGAGCATCACCCAGGCTTTCACTCCGTGGCTCACCGATTTGCATGCCCGTGAGAAGTCCAACGAACTGCGCCGTTCCTTTCTATTTGGCTCTTCGGTCTCGGTGCTGTACTCGCTGCTGAGCGCTGTATGCGTCGGCGGCTTTATTCACTACTTCCTTAGGTTGTGGGTTGGGCCGCAATTCGTTGAGGGTGATCTGACGATGCGCAGCGATGTAGTAGCCGCAATCCTAATGCTGGCATTGCTCCCGCAGATGGCGTTGAGCACCTCGTCGCAACTGATCTTCGCTGCCGGTCAACACGGGTTTCTCGCGCGACTCCGTAGTATTGAGGCGTTGGTGAACATCTTGCTGAGCGTACTCCTGGTTCAACGCTATGGCCTAGCCGGCGTTGCGCTCGGCACCCTAATCCCGGCGACTCTCGGACAGCTCATTTTTGTTCCGCGATTCATTTCCAAACAGTTCGGGATCAACTCGAAGGACTGGTATGCCCACGTCATGTTGCGGCCCGTTCTGTCGGCGATTGTGCTTACCGCCGTTGTGCTTGCCGTGCTGGCCGTGCGGGAGCCGCTTTCGTGGACGATCTTCTTTGTTGAGACCGGGTCCGTCGCGTGTGCGGCGGCCCTGATTGGAATGACTATCGGGCTACGGGCAGATCAGAGAAAGGTAGTCCTAACGCGTCTTGGATCAAGCTGGGCGAAGGCTGCCAGCGCGGCCTAACGTCCCACGCGCTCACGCGCGTATCCACGAACAGACCTGAGCATCATCCGAAATCGGCGGCCGAACACTGCCTCGGCCAAACGCCCGAGCGCCAGATGCGAAAGTGAGTTTGCGACGCCAGGCAGCGGATCATTCCAGCGGAAGTACATCTGTTTGCGAGGTCCCGCGAGAATTCGCCGCCGTTCCGTTTGATCGAGGAGGCCCTTTCTCATCAACATCGCCGACGCGAGTTTTTCGTGTTCGACGTCAATAAGTTTCGTTGCCCGCGAGTTATGCCGAGTCGCAATCCGTCCCGGTTCGCCGATCATGTCCCAATAGGCGATCGCCGGGATATTCACTCCGTTCAGAACAGCTATTTCGCTCTGATAGTTCGTTCGACCGACCGTCGGTTCTACGATCCTTGGTCGTCCGTCGGCAGGATGCATCTTAAACTCCACTGATCCGAGTCCGCGATAGCCGACTGTATCGAAGATTTCCTTAGTCAGCCCCACCACCATCTCTTTCCACTCGGCGGGGCAGGGCGCGGCGACTGCGGTACCTCCGCGGAACGGCGGCCACTGGCGAAGTTTAATGCCGGGATAGACAGCTTTCGGTCGGCCGCTCGCATCGTAGTACGCCAGGCAATACGCAATGTGATCGTCTCCCCCTGGGATGAATTCCTGCAATACCATCTCTGACTCCCACTGCGCGATGTCGCTATAGACCCGCTCCAATCCGATGGAATCTTCCACTAGATGAGCCTTCTCCGAAGCGTTGTTGCGGTAAGCGGCGTTCTTGACTGCTGGCTTGACGATGCAGGGGAAAGGTATGTCTCCGCGGACAGCTTCAAAGTCCGCCTGGCTGGCGACGGCGAAGGTTCTTGGCAGGGGCCACCCCCTGTCCCGCGCGTATTGCGAAAACCTCGCCTTGTCCATCAGCAAATCAACGGTGTCTGGATCGGGCAGCAGTATCGAAAAAAATTCAGAGAGCGCCTCTCGAGCCCTGCTGAGCCACATCACTGCAGCGTCCTGCGTGACAAGAATAGGGGGCTTCGAGGAGTAGCGGTTTCCAATGAAACGTCCCAACTCGAGTAGTGAGGAGATCACTGAGGTCTCATCCCATTCCGTTAACCGAACCTTTTGGCAAGCCCGTGTCCATAGCGCCGGATCGCCGCGATCATGTGTTAGCACGATCGCTGGAATGCCTTCTTGCTGCAGCGCCCGCGCGACCCCTAAGCCGTTCTGCCGCAAGCCGATGATGATCGCCGGCGGTCTCTGAACTGGCAACACAAATGAAGATAGGTCTAGCACGGACGCCTGTCCCCTAAGCCCATATAGCTAGCGCGATTAGTCTGCAATCATTTCATGGTCGGGCAGGCACTACGCGGTCCGCCGATAAATGCTGGTTTGTGTCGGCCAAATTCGCGAAACGCCTAGTCCCGGAAAGGATGTCCCGCGAAGGCAGGACAACCTCTGGGGTACTTCGGCGAACTGCGCTTGATCAGAATTGTCGAAAACCAATATGCCCTTTGGCGCGAGGGCTCCCTGCGCGGCTTCGGCACAACGCACGCGTACCCATCCGTCCACTAGAACCAGATCCCAAGGGGCTCCATCGAAAACGGAAGATACATAAGCGTCCAGTCCGCGAGGATACTCCTGCGGGTGCGCCCGAATGAACCGGAGATCTACATTTGATCGTTGCTCACTCGTAAGAACATCCAGGCCGCTCTTAATACGTGCATGCCAAAACTCTGAACTTTCTATGCTAGTGATGCGGCATCCCCGCCGCGCGAAGAAAATGGTTGAACCGCCGCTGCCCCACTCGAAGACTCGCATGTCAGGTTCCACAACATCCTGGAGGAATCGCAACGACGGGTACGATATCCATGGCAGGCCGCGACTAATTGGAGATTCTCTGCGGATTCGATCATTGCACCAATTGCGGAAATCTTTCCGATGTTCCACCATGACGCGAGCTAGCTTAGGGGTCTTTCGCGTGGCAGCTGCGACACTGCGAGCATGATACGCGACGAATCTGCGTAGGTTCATTGGCGTTCTCTCTATAGGAGATCGCGATCCGCGCTAATAAGTTCCATTCGATTCGCGTCGATCATGAATTTGCAGGCCCAATTGAGGTATTGATACTTGCCGTAGTCGCCGTCGACGGGAAACGATCCCTTCACGCCCCCTCGCACGTCCTCCGACGCGTCGAGACGCAAGGTCGAGCGGACGAAGCGATTTGCCCTAAAGGCCGCCTCCCGGTACCGGGAATCGCTGGTCTTCTCGAAAAGAATCAACCAACAAGCGGCGATCTGCGCCACGCCCGTTACGCATACCCAATCGACCGTACCCTTCCAATCCGCGCTCAAGCGCCCCGGCAAGGAGCCATCGCTGGCTTGCACCCTCAAGAGGCTGTCAGCTGTCTTCCGCCCCGCCGCGATCAAGTTAGGATCATCGAAAAAATCCGCAGCCTCCAATACGCCCCGTAGAACGTAGCCAATCGTGTGCGTCAGAGGGGCCGCCGGATCCACCAGGCAACACTTGCCGAACCACCCATTCGCATTCTGGTGGCTGAGCGCCCATTCGATGTTCCGTTTCGCCGCGGAGGCGTACTTCTCCGAGCCATCGACTCTTGCAGCTTCCAATAGGCCCCAGGAAACGTGTGTCTCGTAGACCTTTTCGCCATCTGCCGCGAACGGAGTAGGAAAGCGTCGCCAGCATCCGTCGGCATCTTGTGTCTCCGCGAGCCAGTCAGCCGCGCGCCGCATCGGCTCGCGGTACGCCTCACTCAATCGCTCCGTGCCGCTCGCCAACCCGATCAGAATCTGCCCAGTGTTGAATGTGACCGGCACGCAAGGCGTACTTCCCACGACGCCTCCCTGAAAGCCCCCGTCGGGAAACTGAATGCCGACCAACCAGTCAAGCATTCGCCGCGCGCGATCCTTCAAATCGGCATCGCCTCCCAGGTCGGCTTCGGACAACAGAGTGGGGATGATGTAACCGGTAGTCTCGGGATACGAGACGGACCAGCCGTCAATCAAACTGTAGTGCCGGGCGACGCCGCCATCCGACGAGGCGGAACGGTCCTGCGCCCTACACAGCCACGCCAGTCCTTCGTTGATGGCGACAAGAGGGCCAGGGTCGGTCTGTACCCGCTTCTCGCGGTCCCGCTTGACTTCCGCCCTTGCTTCCTTTGAAGCGCGCGGCGAAGTGAGACGGCTTCTTAAACTTGAAACGAGCGAACTCATTCGTGAAGGAGCGTAATTGCACATCCCCTTGGGGTCATCTTACAACACGCTCCCTCACGCCGTTCCGTTCGCCAACTGCCCGGAAGACCGCTACGACCCGGCGGAACAATTTGTGGGAACGGACTGGACCACAAGCTCAACAGGTCAAGCAGGAGTGCAGTGCCGTCTTAGACGCAATCCCTCAATTCCTAACGACTTGGCGCCGCACGGGGAAAGTCCGGCCGCCTGAGACTACGCCCTCGGTGGCCCGTTCCAGCAGCTCTAAATCGACTCCCGGATCCCGCCCGGATACGATCCCGCGAAAAGGACTGTCCTCGCGTAGCGAGAGGCCGTCAAGGGCGAATTCCAAGAGCCCCGACAGGAAAGAATTGCCGACTGGATACCGGGCGGAATCAGCATCCACAAAAAGATTGTCCCGGACATCGGGGTTTACAAAGTCCGAGTCCAACGTTCCAGTGCCTTCACTTTCGCCGGAACCTTTAATTCCATAGGAGCCTGCACGAAAGATGTTGCCTCGCATCACGAACTCCTCGATTTGCTCGCCGTTCCGAACGCTGGAAACCATTGCTGCCGTCTCAGTGTCCAGCGAGGAATTGAAAAGCAATTCGACCCCTCGCATCGACTGCAGAAGCTGGAAAAGTCTGCCCGGAACCGCCAAGAACAAATTATTTTCAATGTGGACATTACGAACGGACGGCTGGCCCGGATCCTCGGCATATTGCTCGTTGCCCGAAGCGATATTAATTCCATGCGCGCTGTTCCGCACGATATTGCTTTCAAAGCGAACATCCTCGATGACGGTAAAGCGCTCTCCGCTGGACCTGGCGCCGTCCGGTTTGGCCGTGAATAAGATTGCGAATCCCACTTGGCTCTTTGGCCATACGTTCTCAAAAATATTTCCAAAAATCAGGAAACGCCGTCCCCCTTTTATTTCAAACGCGTTCTTCACGGACCAACCTTCCGCCTGCCACTCAAGCGGCCGCGACACGTGATTGCGGCGAAATGTCACGTCGGAAACGATCATATTCGGAATGTTGTACCGGCATCCGCCAAAGATAATGCCATGGGCGGCGCCTTCCAGATAGTTATTGTCGATATAAATGTCGCCAGGCGAATTGCAAACGGCCACGGCCATGGCGTCCTGGGTCCTGCTCTTGAAGTCAGAAATGTGAGAGTTGATCAGAGTAATCTGACGGCCACTGATCATAAGGCCCCGTTTAGACCCGACATTCGGGTCGCCATGGACATAAATGCGGTCGAAGAAAATGTTGGTTGGTTGCTCATCGGCGGTTGTGGCGGACAAGCTGCCGACGCGAATCACGTCGTTTGAATAGGTTCCCCGCTCAACGGTCAATTCGACTCCGACGATTCGGTAATTGTCCGCATGCGGTAGAAACTCCAGGGCTGGTCTTGTCCCCGCTCCAACAATCTTGGCAAGGCCTGCACGCGGATCGATCCGCCCTGCCGGAAGATCGATGTCTGTACGAATGACGATAGGCGGGCCGCTCGGCTTTCTCCGCAGAACAAAGTTGCCTTGATATACCACCTCCGGCTTAAGCAAGATGACGTCGCCAGGGTTCGCCTGGTCCAGCGCCACCTGGAGGTCGTAAGAATCCGAGACACGAACGTCGCGGGGCTCGATCGCCGCGAGTCCGAGCTGATGCGAGGACTGGCAGGCGAGAGTCAAAACAAGGAGGGGGAGGTATCGCATAGAAGTTCACACGATGCCCGGATGCGCGACGTGGAAATTGTCGCGAGAGCATCTGTCCGCACAATGGTATCACAGCGTTTGGGCCAACCTGAACGGCCAATTGCGTGCGCCGCTCGTTGATCACCGCGTTGACGGACGCTTGCACGGAAAACCCTGGAGGGCTCCGACGAACGGGCGCGGTTCATGCGCAAGGTCCGCCTGGGCTAGTATGGATTTACAAGGAGCGCGTTACAAATAGATGACGAGTTCGGACTCTTTCAATTCAGCGCTATCAGTTCTGAAGTCCAAGATTCGCGATCGCACGGCACTCGTCGGCGTCGTCGGCCTTGGCTACGTCGGGCTTCCCTTGGCGACCGAGCTTGGTCGAAGCGGCTTCACCGTTGTCGGCGTCGATAAGTCGGCCGGTAAAGTTGCTGAGATCGAAGCCGGCCGCTGCTACATTCCAGACATCCAGACCGAACTCTTCGACCGCCTCATTCGCGATGAGAAGCTGACGGCCTCCACTTCCGAGGATGTGCTGAGAGAGTGCGACGCCGTAATCATCTGTGTTCAGACTCCGTTGAGGAAGACGAGGGACCCGGACTTAAGCTTCGTGATTGACGCTGCTGAGGCTCTTGCCGTCCGACTCAAGCCAGGATCTCTGGTTATATTGGAGTCCACGACCTATCCGGGCACGACCGAAGAGGCTATCCTGCCGCTGCTTGAGGG
>CAMPKL010000130.1 GCA_946887065.1 uncultured Bryobacterales bacterium | reverse complement strand
CCAAGGTCCGTCTAAGGCCGAGCCTTTGAAGACCCCTCCCTCACGGTCGGGGCTCAGATGTCCGCGAAAACATGCCCGATGACTGACTCAACGCAACATCGTCAATAACTTAACTACCGAAAGGGCCTGACATTCACGGACATTCGTGGACATTTACGGACATCCGTGGCCTTCGGACGGCTCTCAACGGTCGTGAGCGGCCCTCGAACGGACCTTTCGGGGCCTCCCGTGGCAGCTCAAGACGGCCCGATCGCGCACGTCCTCATTTGAAGGGCAACTCGCTCACGACGTGGCAGGCGCCGCAGGCGTTCGTGTAGGGGATGGGCATCGCGCGGCCCGGCGTCACGCCGCGGACTGCTACGTTCGTTTTCAAAGGAACATCAAACACGTGGGATCTCAAGATGCCCTGCCAATAGGAGTTGTTCTCTTCGTCCTGCGCGTTCGCATGCGGAGGAGTTTTTATCAGCCTGCCAAAATCGCCGGCAACTCCGCCGGAATTAGCAGTGCCCGGCATGTGACAGTCGATACAGCGTGTCTGGCTGCCTCTCATCCTCGCGTTTAGTTTCGTGTCCATGTGGGACAGCAGTTCGACGGCATGGCATCGTTGACAGAGCGGGGAAGCCGAGTCATTCGGACTGTGAGTAAGAAAACGGTTGTAGGCTCCGTCGCCATGCAAGTCGTGACAATCCGAGCAGGTGACCAACCAGCGGTCGTTCCTGTAAAGCTTTGACTTGAGGAAATCCGAATACTGCTGGTGCGGTTTATTTGAGTGGACGTCGTCAGGCCAGATGTTGTCTTCGCGTCCCGGCCCGCGCATCGTCGGCCCCTTCTTGACGGGGTCGGTGAATTTCGTGATCAGTTCATGCCGGCTGATGCCCGGCCTCGCCAGAAGGCCTGCTTCGCTCACCGCTTGCGTGTAACCGACGGTCGGTCCGCCATAGCCCTGTCGGCGGTCGTGACAGCGTCCGCAGACCGCGCTGGAACGCTCGGCCGAGAGATACTTGGGGTTCACGATGAGGCCAGTGCGGCCTTCGCTTTCGACGTGCTCCGAGCCTGGGCCGTGACAGCTTTCGCAGCCGACATTGATCTCATCCGGCTGGGGATCGTCGTCGATGTTCATCTCGCCGCCAGGATCGTTAACCGCCCGCACGAGATACTGACCTGTCGCCGCGTCTTGATAGCGCTCCCAGCCCGTCAGATGGCAGCCGGCACACATGGTTTGGACGGTATTCGTATTAACAGGCGGCGCCGCCAGCACATCGTCGCTGGTGCCGTATTGACCGTCTTCGCCGGCGGCCCACCACATGTAGAACTTGTAGTCGTGCCAGACGCGCCGCTCTCTGTTCAGCCTGTCGTCGCGCCCGGTCATGTTGTAGCGCAGCACGGTGTACCATCCCGGCCGGTTTCCCAGTGCCGGCGGAACGGAGACGATGTATCGCTGATCGTGCACCGCGCCGCCATAAAGGAGCTTGACCTCGAGATGCGCCGGGCTATTGGGATCGCCCGGGTTCAAGCGGTTCACGAGCGTGATGTAGAACTTGTCGTCATTTGAATTTTTCCAGAGATAGACGTCGGCGAAGGGCGTCGTGATCGGCAGCCGAGCATCGCCGAAAGCGCGCAGTTTGAACTTGTCGTCATTCCTGGCGGCATCGTAATCGCCGAGCTCGAGACGTGTTCCGCCCGTATAGGTATCCGCGGCCGGGAACGATTGGAGCGCGTCGAAGTAGTCAGTATGTCTCGAAAAATCCTGCATCGGCCCGGGCTTTCCCGGCACTGTCCAGCCAAGCTTGTGCGCTGTTTGTTGCCAGTGTTGTTGCTCTTTATGGCAGGTCAGGCAGCTTGAGCTGCCCGCGTACCGGGCAGTGGCGGAAGGACTGCTAGAGACCTTGATTGTCATCGATTGGCCGCGCAACTGGGCAGCGGTAAAGCTTTGCCTGCTCTGGTCGCCGCCCGGCAGGTGTTCCGTGTCTGCCGGACCGGGCGAGACGTGGATGAAGAACTTCCCATCGGGAACGTTGGCGACGGAGAACTTTCCTTGAGCGCCCGTTGTGGACTGCGGGAATTCGCCGCCGTGCAACCGAATCGCGTCTTCGAGGGGCTCATCGTAGGCTTCGGCGGGGTAGGGTGCAGCGTAGATGGCGCTGGCCGTCATCCGTGTGGCGAGATCCATCGATTCGACGGGAACGAGATGCACGGCCGCTCCGGCGACAGGAGATCCAGAGCCGCTCAAGACCTGGCCCGCAAACTGGTCACTTTGACTAGGCGCCTCGCCGTTTTGCCCGGCCAGAGTCGCTCGAAGCACCAGTCCGACCAAGAGGGTCATGGAGAGCAGCGATAAGGCGAGCCAGAATCGCCGTCCGGCGCTCGGTAGGTTCATAGCTGTCTCCCCCTTCACTGTACCCGGCTTCGGTGCGTACTATAGCAACTGTGATACTATACCTTACGGTTGCGATGTCAGGCAATAGCTGGCTTCTTCTGATTCATCAAATACCGCCTACTCCGGCCTACTTTCGGGCCAAGGTGGCGCGGCGCCTGGCGCAGGTGGGCGCGGTTCCGATCAAGAACTCGATCTATGTGCTGCCCTCGAGCGACGAAACCCTGGAGGACTTCCAATGGATTCGCCAAGAGGTTGCCCGGGAAGGCGGGCTGGCATGGCTGTTTCGCGCGGAAGCTGTAGCCGGTACATCGGCAAAGGCTCTTCAGGACTTATTCAATAGCACGCGGGCGCCGGAGTATGAAGCCTTGATCCAGGAAGCGCGGGCCTTGCTCGATCAATCTGCCGCGGCGAAGGAAGACAGGAGCGCAGTCGAGAAGTTGTCGCGCCGGCGAGACGAACTGGAGCGCATCGATTTCTTTCAATCGCCACAGAAACACGAATTGGATCCGCTCATGAGCGCCCTCCAAGAGCGCCTGCACCCACAGCCCGGCGGCGCGGCGGGAGTGAGCGCGGAGACTTTGGGCAGCACGTGGGTGACGCGAAAGGGCGTCAAGGAAGACAGGATCGCGTCGGCGTGGCTCATTCGGCGTTTCATCGACCACAAGGCCGCCTTTCGCTACGTGCGTCCAGACGATTTTGTGCGAGCCGAGGGGGAGATCCGTTTCGACATGTTCGAGGGCGAGTTCACGCATCGCGGCGATCTCTGCACCTTCGAAGTGTTGGTCGCGGATCATGACTTGCTATCCGATCTGGGGCTTATGGCGATCGCGGAAATCATTCACGATATAGACCTAAAGGACAACCGCTATCAACGCCCGGAAACGGCCGGCGTGTCCCGGGCCGTCGAGGGGTTGTGCCTCTCGACGGCGGACGACAGCTTGCGGGTGGAAAGGGGCGCTTACATTTTTGAGGGCCTTTATCGAGCGTTAAGCGAACCGGGGAGCCGTTGAGTTTATATGCGCGGGATAATCTTTTGTGGAGCCCTGCTGGTCTGGCTGTCCGCGACGGTCGAAGGTTGGGCGCAGCCCGCACCATCCTCCGGAAGCTACGCGGTAGGGATTGCGGGCGAGTTCCAACTTGACGGCTCGTTGGATGAACCGTTTTGGAATGCCGTTCCGGCATTGGAACTAATTCAGCAGGCGCCCTTGGCGGGCCAGCCGACGCCGTATGCGACACGCGTGCGGGTTGCCGCCACGGCGGAGAACATCTACATCGCATTCGAGTGCATCGACCCAGAACCGGGGCAAATCGCGATTCACACGATGCAGCGCGACGGAGCGGTGGAGACCGACGATTACGTCTCGGTGATCCTCGACACGTACGGCGACAGACGGACGGGCTACTTTTTTCGCATCAACGCGGCAGCCGCGCGAGTGGACGGGTTGATTGCGGGCCCTGAAGATCCCAGTCTGGACTGGAACGGCATTTGGGACGCGCGCACGCGGCGCACGGCCGAAGGGTGGACGGCGGAGTTTGCAATTCCGACGCGCACGCTTAACTTCACGAAAGGGCTGGACAGTTGGGGGGTGAATTTCGAGCGGAATGTAGCCAGGGACCGCACGGTACTTCGTTGGGCTTCACCCACGCTCGATTCATTTTTCTTCGATCTGAGCCGCGCAGGGACTTTGACTGGCCTGAATGAGTTAGAGCAGGGCCTGGGGCTTGAGTTCAGCCCCTATTATGTCGCTCGTATGCGAACCGACTTTAACCGGCAGAACAGCGAAGGCGAGTCGAGCCCAAGTTTCCAGGGCGCGCCGGGCGGCGACTTCACCTACCGGCTGACATCGCAGATGGCGGCAGTCTTGACCGTGAATACGGATTTCGCGGAGACCGAGGTCGATACGAGGCAACTCAACGTCACGCGTTTCGAGTTGTTCTTTCCGGAACGTAGAACCTTTTTCCTGGAAGGCTCCAATCAATATCAGTTCGGTCTGGGGTTGGATGAGCAGTTCATTCCGTTCTTCTCTCGCCGTGTCGGCCTGTTTGAGGGCGGGCAGGTTCCGATCAACGCGGGCATTAAGCTCAACGGGCGAGCGGGCCGTTGGAATGTTGGACTGCTGGACGTACAGACTCGCGACACAACCGTGCCGTCGGGCTCGTTTGTCCCTGGGGCCAATTTGTTCGTTAGCCGTATTTCTTACGACTTTACGCCGGAGCTTCGTGTGGGCACGATCGTCACGAATGGCGCGCAGGACGGATTCAGCAACAACTCTCTGGCGGGAATAGACGCTCTTTGGCGCACGTCCGAGTTTCTCGGCAACAAGAACTTCTTCATAGGGGCTTGGGCGGCGCGCAGCTTTGGGGACCGGCTTCCGAGTAACGAACTTCCGCTGGAAGCGGCTGTGGGAAGCCGGAGCGGGTTTGGCTTCAAGATCGATTACCCGAACGACCGTTGGGACTGTTTCGTTTCGATGAATCAGTACGGCGAGGCGATGGAGGCGGGGTTGGGCTTCTTGCCGCGGCCGGGGGTGCGCCGTTATGAAACGGCATGCGAGTGGCGGCCTCGTCCGAGCAAGGATGGACCACTGGGGTGGGTTCGGCAGCAGTTCATGGATCATCGTTTTCTACGCGTCGTGAACTATGAGGGCCAGTTAGAGTCGCAGCGTTTCTCGTGGGTTCCGATCAATTTTCAACTCGAAACCGGCGACCGATTCTCCGTTAACTGGATACCGACCTACGAGTTCCTGCCTCGCCCTTTCGAAATCGCCGAGGGCATCACGCTGCCGGTAGGGAAGTATCGCTTCGACCGCTTCGGGGGGGAAATCGAGACAAGCGGTCACCGTTTGTTTCAATTCACGAACGCCACTTGGTTCGGGACGTTCTATAACGGGCGGTTGTTCCAGCAGCAGAACGGACTGAGCTACTCCGATCGAGGGGGCGTGTGGCAGGCGGGAGTCGACTTCGAGCAGAACTTCGGCAGGCTGACTCAAGGTTCCTTCGTTCAGAGGCTTTGGCAACTCAATTTGACGTATGCGTTCAACCCGAATCTCGTACTCACGAACTTTTTGCAGTACGACACGGAATCGCAAAGCGTCGGCAATAACTTACGGTTGAGATGGACGATCCAGCCGGGCAATGAATTCTTTGTCGTTTGGAACCGCGGATGGAAGAGACTCTACCTGAGTCCGAACGACATGGCGGAGGCGAACTTCGGCGGCGGCGATTTGAACCTTGCTCCCGACACAGAAATCCTAGCGGTGAAGCTGCGATGGACGGTGAGGAGGTGAGCGGCGCCGAAGATAAGGATTGGTGGGGGAGAACAGCGGAGCGGGCGTTTGCCCCTGCGGGGATGTCCCGGAGTTTTACTTAATACGGCGGCGAAACAGTTTGCGGGCTTCGTCGCGGAATCGCCAATCGTCGGTTAGGGACATGACGCGGCGGAAGCACGACTGGGCCGACTGGCGTTTGCCGAGTGCGTCGAGGAGCTTGCCCAACTCGATATAGGCTCGCACGCGGGCGTTGGCGGTCTCGGCCTCGTCCACGGCGCGCTCTAACAGGGCCTGGGCGGCAGTGTGGTCGCCGTCGGCGCGGTGCTGCAGAGCTTCTTGAATCAGTGCCGACGCGGGGTCCGGCGCCGTGAACTTCATGGGCTAGGAACCGATGCGGTGGAGTTTGATGAGGTCGGTGTGACCGCCGACCGTAAAGGGGGTGCCGGCGACTAAGACGATCAGATCGCCGGGCACAACCCATTTGAACTTCTGCAACATGGAGTCGACCAGCAGAACCAGTTCGTCGAGCTCAGTCACTTCGCGAATCTGCTTGGAGCGTACGCCCCACAACAGCTTGAGCCGGCGGCAGACTTCGAGGTTCCTCGAGAATGCGGCGATCGAGCAACTTGGATGATGCTTGGAGACGAGCTGCGCCGTGTAGCCGGACTCGGTGTAGACGACGATGTAACGAGCGCCCAATTTTTCGGCGAGGCGGGCGGCGCTGTGGGCGACTTCGACTGAAAATTCATCCTCGGCTCGCGGAGCGGCCCCGAGATCAAATTTGGCGCCCTTCGAATACGCCTCCGCGGTCTTGATGATTTGGGACATCATACGGACCGCTTCCACTGGAAGTTTTCCGGCAGCCGTCTCGGCGGAAAGCATCAAGGCGTCAGACCCGTCGAAAACCGCATTGGCGACATCGCTGGCCTCGGCGCGTGTCGGCGTCGGGCTGCTGACCATGCTTTCGAGCATTTGCGTGGCCGTGATTACCGGCTTGCGCCAGCGGGCGGCCGCTTCGATGATCTGCTTTTGCGCGATGGGCACCTGCCAAGGATTGAGTTCGACCCCGAGATCGCCGCGCGCGACCATGACGCCGTCGGCGACTTCCAGAATGGCTTCCAGATCGTCGAGCGCCTGCGGCTTTTCGATCTTGGCGATCACCTTGGCGGTGGAGTCCGCCCAGCCGATCAGATTCTTAGCGAGTTGGACGTCCTTTGCCGTTCTCACGAAAGACTGGGCGATGTACTCGACGCCCTGCGAGAGGGCGAAGCGCAGGTCTTCCTTGTCCTTCTCGGTGATCGAAGGCACGGACATGTTGGCGCCGGGGACGTTGACTCCTTTGCGCTCTCCGAGTTCGCCGTCATTCAGCACGCGGCAGACGACGTCCTCGCCTTCCAATCGGATGACTTCCAGTTGTACGGCGCCGTCGGCGAGGAGCACGCGGTGCCCCGGTTTCACGTCTTGGGCCAAGGCGCCGTAGTCGATGGAGACGCGCTCCGCGTCGCCCAGCATTTCTTCGGGTGTCAGCGTTAGTTCTTGTCCCTGAGACAAGGGCAGGGCCTTGCCGCCCTTTAGTTTTCCCGTCCTGACCTTGGGGCCTTGCAGATCGGCGACGATCGGTACGCCCCGGTCACGCTCTTTGGCGGCCGATCGGACGCGGTCCACGCTGGCGGCGTGCTGTTCTTGGGTTCCGTGCGAGAAGTTAAGCCGTACGGCGTTCATCCCCGCGTCCAAGAGTGCCGCGATCATTTCGGGCGTGTCGGATGCCGGCCCAAGAGTGCAAAGGATTTTGGTCTTACGCATGAACGTGAATTGCTCTTCCCGCCAGCCGAGCAAGACGCCGGCTACACAGTGAAATCGGAAGCGAACGACGCGTCGATACAGAAGCGCTCAAAGAAGTCTCTGGGCCACCTTCTCAAGCGTCGCCGCCAAGGCCAGATCGTTCTTAGTGATCCCGCCCGCGTCGTGGGTCGTGAGGTTCACGACGACAGTGCCGTAGACGTTGGACCATTCCGGGTGATGGTTCATCCGCTCAATTGCGGTGGCGGACGCCGCCATGAAGCCGAATGCCAAGGTGAAATCGTGGAATCGATACTCGCGGTGCAGCTTACCGTCGACCAGTTTCCAACCAGGCAGGTCCGTCAGAGCGCTCTGGACCTCAGCCGAGGAGAGTTTGACAGGCATACCGCATTCTAGCGCGGCAAGGCTGCGGCTCCGTTACAGGCCTTCTCGCCAAGTGCCAAAAACGGCCAACTAGGGTGATTTGCTGAGGGACTTAGCCCTCACCAGCGACTTAACCTCTACCCGTATACCTCCATGGTCATACGGTCTCTGTTCATTTTGGTCTCCGCTATTTTGGTGGGGACATCGCCGACTTGGTTGAACCTCATCGCCTCGCTTTGGGGCGGAGCGGCGAACACGGACGCGCTGCCGTTCTCGGCATATTGGATTTCCGTTCCAGGGGCGGTTGCCATAGGAATTTCCTGGGTCTTTGAAATGGGGGCGAATCAATCGCCGAGTCTGCAGACGCCTGCTGCGGAAGGGGGATTTGATTGGACGAAGTCGCCTGCCGGCCAAGGCGAGCGA
>CAMPKL010000129.1 GCA_946887065.1 uncultured Bryobacterales bacterium | reverse complement strand
CCTGGCTCGGTGCGATGCATCTCCAGCACCGGGATGGGCCAATAGATCCAGAACAGCGAACCAAAGCAAACCGTCGCCAAGCCGCCCAATGCCCAGGTCTGGCGTTTGCTGAGGATCGTCGCCGACAACGTGATCGCGACCAGATAAAGCAAGCTGAACGGATTGTTGGGCCCGCCGCTCAACATCAGGATGCCGGTCAAACAAAGAGTGTCGAGGACGAAGATCCCGACGAGCATGCGGGACGCGTCGCCGCCCTCCCAGCGACTCAGCCAAAGATTGCTGGCCAATGTCAGCAGCGGGAAAATCAGGATCCAACGTAGAGGCAGGTCGACCCCCAAGAATTGGTCAACGGCGAGTACCGTCGCCGTTTCGCCAAGGGCAAGCCCATAACGCAGTCGTACGATCCACGGCAGCGCGATGCGCGGAGCCGCTTCGGGCAATGCTATCGGGCGGTCGGTCACGCGCGCTCCGTGTGGCCTCCGCGTATCTCCTCGAGAAGTTGCACTTGGCGCTGCTGCAGGGCGATTAGCTCCGACCACTGCGCTTCGCGAAGTTGGTCGAGCTTAGCGTGCAAATCCAGGATTTCCATCTCGGCCTTCATATTCACTTCGTAGTCGTAATGCGCTTCCAGACGGTCTTTCGCCGCTTGGCGATTCTGGCTCATCATGATCACCGGCGCTTGCAGTGCGGCCAAACACGAAAGTATCAGGTTCAACAAGATGAAGGGGAAGGGATCGAAAGCCGCGGTCCTGTCGGCGTTGATCAACATCCAGACCATCATTCCTGCGAGAAACAGGAAAATGAAGGTCCAACTACCACCGAACGAAGCGACCTTGTCGGCTAGTCTCTGTCCGAGGCTCAGTTGTTCCCGGAATTGTTGGCCGAAGTCCTGAGCGAACGGTTTCCGCATCAGCCAAGCGCCAATGACTCGGCGCTCCCGTTCACTCAGATCCTGCATCTCCTTCAGAAGCCCATTCGAGTCCATTTGTTGTACTTCCCTTCAAAAGTTTCTTCGCGGCTATCCCAAGCGCACGGCCAGCATGGAGACGGACCCGCCTTCAATTCCCGCCGCGGGAAACTCAACCTCGTCCCCATCTACCGCCGCTCCCGCGGCGTAAAGCAGCGGAAAATAGTGGTCCGGCGTCGGGATGGACAGCTGCGCATCCCGGCCGAGCTTCTCATACTGAACCAGCGCTGCATAATCTCCCTGGGTGAGGAAACCGCGGGCGCGCTCCTCAAAACGGACCGCCCAATCATAAGGCGGCGCGTCCGCACCGGCGCCCCAAGCGTAGGCATGTAAGTTATGGACGAGGTTGCCGCTGCCGACGATCAACACACCCTCTTCGCGGAGCGGCGCAAGCCTTTGGCCAATCTCAAAATGAAACGGAGCTGTCTTGGTCCTATCGATTGAGAGCTGTACCACCGGGACGTCAGCTTTGGGATACACGTGCCGCAAGATCGACCAGGTCCCGTGGTCCAAACCCCAACTCTCCTGCATGTCGACTGGCAGTGGCGAGAGCAATTGCTGGACGCGCCGGGCCAATTGGGGTGAGCCGGGCGCGGGATACTTCACAGCGTACAACTCCGGCGGGAAGCCGCCGAAATCGTGAATTGTTCGCGGCGACGTGTTGACCGTAACCGCGGCGCCGGCCACGAACCAATGCGCCGAGATGCAAAGCACAGCAGAAGGGCGGGTGACCGATGACCCGATGGAGGCCCAGGCCTCGGTGTAGCGATTGCGCTCCAGCGCATTCATCGGGTTGCCGTGTCCGATGAAATACGCCGGCATCAACGACGACTGCGTCGGTTCCATATGACGTCATGGTAGCTGCGAGCCTGGGCAGACGCGCTGAGTCATGAAAGTCTGAGCGGTGACAACCTGGGCCAGGAGCCGGCAACATAACTGTGAACACCGCCTCCTTTGCCGTCGGCTTCGTTCAACCCCGCCGCGCCGCGTCGATCGCCGCAACGTCGAGCTTCGTCATCGTCAACATTGCCTCAAAGGCGCGCTTTGCCTCAGCGCCGCCGGCCGCAAGCGCATCGATCAGCGTTCGCGGAGTGATCTGCCAAGAGAGGCCCCAGCGGTCCTTGCACCAACCGCACGCGCTTTCCTTGCCGCCATTGCCGACAATCGCGTTCCAGTAACGGTCCGTCTCTTCCTGGTTTTCCGTCGCGATCTGGAAGGAGAAGGCTTCGGTTTGTTTGAACGTCGGTCCGCCGTTGAGACCGATGCAGGGTATGCCCACGACGGTGAACTCCACCGTCAACTCATCGCCCTTTTTACCGCCTGGATAGTCAGCGGGAGCCTGGTGAACAGCGGTTACTTTAGTATCCGGAAAAGTGGCGGCGTAGAATTGAGCCGCCTCATGCGCGTCATTATCAAACCAAAGGCAAATTGTGTTTTTCGCTGTCATGTTTTTGTGTTCTCTTAGTGCCCCGCTAAAGCAAATTAATTGTCATTCCTTGCTGATCCCGTTCGGGAATCGGTCCGCGACGAGGTTCAGTTCCAGGCCGTGCTCAAGGAAGGCCTTCATGCCTGCAAGCGTCCAGGTAAACCCGCCCGTCGACTCCCTAACGAACTTGACGAGTTGGTCGCCTGTTCCGCTCCAGCCCGACTCTTCGACGTCCACAAATGTGCCGCCATCCACCACCCCGAAATTCCACTTGACAATAGTAGGCCCACTGTAACCGGGCCATTCGAAGACGATCGACTTGTTCGGTTCAATTTCCTGGGCGGTGACGTCAATGGAAACATCGTACATCTCCCAATCCCAACGTACTGCCTTCCCGACAGCCAAGCGGTCACTCCCTTTGGAAAACCAGAACCGTGATGTGATGGCCGGATTGACGAGCGCCTCGAAAACCTCCGAGACCGGTTTGCGGATGAGCATCGCGGTATGCGCGACCGGAGGCTCGGTTAATTCCATGCGTTCCATGATTCTTCCCTCAAACTCCCACGCAGCGGGTTAAAACCATTGCCATCGACACGAGGCTAGCCGTGCCGAAGCAGGCGCGGGCCATGCACGCGAATGTGGCTCGATCGTGACGGCTTCTTTTCGTTCGCAGACTGCATCGGATGCAGCGGATCGCCAGGGGCATCCTTGGACCGCGCCGTCCCCCCCGGTCCTTGTCAGCCAACGGCTGCGAGCGTCAGCCCTATGTTTGCGGCAGCCTTTCTGATCGTGCGAGCGCTTCGCGAGCAGCCGCCTCTTGCTGCTCTTCTTCCGCTCCCATGTCTTCAGGGACGGCATCGATCTCGCCGAGTTCGGAATATTCTGGTTTGCGTCGCCTGCGATTCCGAATATCGTCGAACAGTGAATAGGCCACCGGAGTAACCAACAAAGTCAGCCCCAGCGAAAGACTTTGCCCGCCGATGACGACTACCGCGATTGCGCGCCGCTCCTCCGCGCCTGGGCCGGTTCCCAAGGCCAACG
The DNA here is from genome assembly GCA_946887065.1 of uncultured Bryobacterales bacterium. The sequence goes on along the minus strand of CAMPKL010000129.1, from coordinate 4,906 downwards.
GCGCCATTCCCGCAACTAGGGCGAGGGTCGTCATCAGGATGGGCCTAAGACGGTCGCGATTGCCCTGGATGATCGCTGCATAACGCTCCATGCCTCGTGCCCGCAATCGGTTCATGTGATCGATCTGGAGAATCGCGTTCTTCTTCACGACGCCGAACAGCACCAGTACCCCAAGCGCGGAATACAGGTTCAATGTGTTGTCCGTCGCCCACAGAGAGAATAGAGCGAACGGAATAGAGATCGGCAGTGACAATAGAATCGTCAGCGGGTGGATCAAGCTCTCGTATTGTGAAGCCAAGATCATGTACATGAAAGCGATCGACAGCGCGAAAGCGAGTAGAAATTCCCGGCCGGTGCGCTCCATTTCGCGCCCCTTGCCCGAAACGCTCGTACTGTAGGCGGCGGGCATATTCATATCCGCGGCCGCCGCTCTCAAAGCCTCCAGCCGGTCGGCCAAGGCGAAGCCGGGACCGATCGATGCGCGCAGACTCGCCTGGCGCTGGCGGTCAAGCCGGTCAATACGCGATGGGCTGGTGGCGGGAACGATTTTCACCAGGCTATCGAGCCGCACGAGACCTCCGCTTTGCGTAGGCACGTTAAGATGCGAAATCGTGTCCTGGCGATCTCGATACTTCTGCAGCAGTCGCAGTTGTACGTCGTAATCTTCGTTCACGCTCTCATCGCGGAAGCGCGTGACTTCCTCGTCGCCCCCTACCATGAGCCGAAGAGAACGCGCCACGTCCGCGGTGGAGACTCCCAGGTCGGCCGCCCGCTTCTTGTCGATTTCCACCCGCAGTTCCGGACGCGTCAACTTCAAAGTGGTATCCGCATCCAGAATCCCGCCGAGTTCTTGCGATCGCTTGCGAAGTTCCTCGGCATACTCGGCCAGACGCTCCAATTCCGGTCCGCGAATGACGAAATCGATATCGAAGCGTCCGCCGCCAATGTTAAAGGATTGCGGATTGGATACGGACGCGCGCAAATCCGGGTACTTGGCGATTTTTGCTCGAACGTCCATCATCACGTCCCGCGTGGAATAATTGCCCCGGAACGCGGCCATCGGATCGCCTTGAGCAATGCTCTTCAACAGTCGCGAAAACGAGAACAGTCGTTCTTCATGAGGAGCAACCTGGACATAGGCGCTGCCCTGGTTGACGCCGCCGAGAAAACCGCCGCCGATTTCCGAGAAGACGCTGCGAACCCCGCGCGTTTCCCTCAGGTCTTGCTCGATGGCGCGCATGACTTCGTCCATCGCTTCCACGCTGGCGCTCTCGGGTCCGCTAACACGGATCTCAAATTCGGCCTCATCCACGTCGCTAGGAATATATTCTTGGCGAACGGATTGGTAGAGAGGGATCGACGTGAGGACCACCGTCAAAGCTAGACCTGCCACGGCCAATCTGTGCCGCATCGAAAATGCCAGCATCTTCGTATACGCGCGATCGATCACCGCGTAGAACCCTTTCCTCGATGCGGAGCCGTGCCCCAGACTGGCATCCTCGACCCGCAGCAGCCGCGCACTCATCATCGGCGTCAAGGTGAACGAAACCAGCAGGCTGACGACGATTGCAACGGCAGCCGTTATGCCGAACTGGTACAGGAACCGTCCGGAAACGCTCGACATGAACGACACCGGCACGAAGATCACGACCAAACTCAACGTGGTGGCGAGTACCGCGAACCCGATCTCGCGCGTCGCTTCGCTAGCCGCGTCGAATGGGTTCATGTGCTTCTCTTCGACAAAGCGGAAGATGTTCTCCAACACCACGATGGCGTCATCAATGACGATTCCGACCATCAGAACAAGGGCCAGCATCGTCACGCTGTTGAGCGTGAAATCCAGCAACTCCATCATTCCGAACGTGGCGATCACCGATGACGGAATCGCTATGCCGGCAATGATCATGCTGCGCCAACTCCTCATGAACAGCAGCACCACCAGGCAGGCCAGAATACTCCCCAAGACCAGATGGGTGTTGATCTCGTGAAGCGCCGCCTTGATGTAGCGCGACTGGTCTTGAATAACCTCCGCCCGGACTCCCGCGGGCAGTTGGCTCTGGAGCGCCGCCAAGTTCGCCTTGACGTCGTCGATTACCGCCACGGTATTGGCCCCGGACTGCCTGCGGATGGCTAGCATGACCGTGGGCTGCCCGTTCAATCGCGCGAGCGAACGTTGTTCCTTTGTGCCGTCCTCCGCATAGCCGATATCCGCCACGCGGATCGGCGATCCATTCACCGTCGCGATGACCAGCTCGTTGAAGTCCTTGGGATCGACGATCCTGCCGATCGTGCGAAGCGTCTCCTCGCGCCCCCCCGACGTCACGTTTCCGCCCGGTATGTCGGAGTTCTGACGGATCAAGGCATCAGCGACCGTCGTGATGGGCAGTCGGTATGCGGACAATCGGTCGGCATCGGCCCATATATTGATGGCCCGCTCCAGGCCTCCCACGATTTGGACCTCCCCGACTCCGAGGGAGCGCTCCAGTTGCGGTTTCACGACCTTGTCCGCGATTTCCGTCAATTCGCGCACCGAGCGATCACCGGCTAGGGCAATCGAGAGGACGGGCGAGTTTTCGTTATTGAACTTCGAAATGAAAGGCGGCTCCACATCGGCCGGCAGCAGCCGGAGCACAGTCGCCACGCGATCACGAACGTCCTGGGCGGCTACGTCGATATCCCGGCTCAGATCGAAAGTCGCAATGATTACCGAGCTGCCCTGCGCGCGGATGGAGCGCAGTTCGCGTATGCCTTCCACCGTGTTAACCGCTTCTTCGATCACGTCGGAGATCAGCGACTCAACTTCTTCCGGCGAACCGCCCGGCAGGATCGTGCGCACCGCGACCGTCGGCAGATCCACTTCCGGAAAACGGTCCACTCCCAGCCGGAAATAGCTCGATGCTCCGACCACCACCAGGGCCAGGATGATCATCGCCGCAAATACGGGCCGCTTAATGCATATGTCTACGAACTTGAACATGAAGAGAGCCTAGTATCCCTATTGAGCCGCAACAGCAAGCTGGCCTGCGGCAAGTACTCCCGGCTCGATGATGACTTGATCGCTCGCTTCGAGCCCCGCCGTAATTTCGATCCGGTCGTCCGTCGTTCGCCCCGTTTGAACCGGCTTCTCCGCGACGCGTCCGTCTTCTATGGTCAACACTTTTTGAATACCTGCAAACGTAACTAATGACGATGCCGGCACGAATAGAGCGGGTTCCGCGGCTATTGTGACAACTTCCGCGCGCGCAAATGCGCCCGGAAGCAGAAGTCCATTGGGATTGGGTACTTCGGCTTCAATCATCTGCGTCCGGTTCGTCGGATCAATCGCCGGACTGATCCGCGAGATCCGCCCCTCATACGTCGTCGCGTCCTGGTCGACCCGCACTAGCACCTTCTGCCCCGCATGCACCTCGGAAGCAGCCCGCTCTGGGATCGGCAACCGCAGCCGTAGCGGATGGATGCGGACAATGGTCACGACCGGCGCCCCGCCGGGCAGATATTGACCGACTGACACCTGGCGGTCCAACACCGCGCCGTCGATGGGAGAAACCAGATCCGCGTAGGACCGCATTTGGACAGCTAATTGCAGTTCCGAACGCCGCTGGGCCAGCATGGCCTGCCGGTTTCGTATCTCCTCCACCGATTCGTGATAGCGGCTCTCCGCCACTTGGAATTGGGCGATGGCTGTGTCGTAATCGGCCCGGGGTATCAGTTCTTGATCGAACATCTGCTGGGCCCGGTCCCGCTTAAGCCTGGCGTCGTTGAGCATCACTTCGGCTTGGCGAACCAGCGGGGTCTCTTCCACGCTGACCCGGTCGTCTTCTCCCTTTTGGGGCAGCCCCAGGCGGGCCCGGGCCTGCTCCAACGCCGCGACTGCCTGCCGCACCGCCAAGTCTAGATCCGTCGGATCGAGCCGGGCAAGGCGCTGGCCTTTCGCCACGTGATCGCCCAGATCCACCAACAGTTCGGCGACGCGCCCAGGAACTTTCATGGCCAGATCCACTTGGTCCTGAGCCGCCAGAGTTCCCGTCGCCTCGATCGTCCGCGGCACCTGTTCCTTGATGGGAGTGATGACTTGCACCGGCTGAGCTGCGCGCTCGGAAGTCGATGTTTCCGCCGCATTCGCCGCAGCGGCCCCGGGGTTACCCCCTTGACAGCCGCTCGCCGCCAGTAAAACCAATGCAATCGCGACCAGGGCAAGCAGCCTGCCCTCGCGTGTACCCAGCCCCAGAGTTCTCATCGTTTGCCTTCCTGCTAAGACCGGAAACCTCCGCGTCTAGTTACACGCCGTGCTCACTGCTTTCTTCGCGCGCTGCGCCGCAGGCAAGGGCTAATACGAGGGGACGCAACGACGGCACGGTCACGGCCAAGATGGCTTTCTCGAATGCCCGGACGACATCAAGCCCGCCGTGATGTACGAGCGAACGGACAGGGCAGGAACCCTGGCGGAACCAGGGTCCTAGGGCGCATTGTAACGTGTCAGTGGATCTCCGCTTGCAAGGCTGGCCTTTCAATCGGCCGGTCAGGCCGTATGAACAACCAACAGACAGCCGCCACCAGGTATAAGGCGGCCAGCACGATGAGTGCGATAGACCAGTCGCCCCAGGTTTCGACGATAAACGCCGCGATGATGGGACTCATGAACCCCCCGAGATTTCCCGACGTATTCATCGCAGCGCTCAGCACGCCCGCGTAACGGCCCCCGATGTCGATACACGTAGCCCAACTGGGAGCAAGCGTGAACATGGAAGCCGCCGCCGCGAATGAGAAAGTGATGGCCGACACACGATTGTTCTGAATGTTCGCCGCGGCGATCGTGGCTATTCCGGCAATCAAGTAGCCTGAAAAGCCGACGATCGTACGCCCGAGACGCAGTCCGAAGCGTCTAGACAGTAGGTCTGTCGTGTAC
>CAMPKL010000128.1 GCA_946887065.1 uncultured Bryobacterales bacterium | reverse complement strand
ACCCTGCCCGAGGACCTTGGACAGATGACGCTCGTCACGCTCCAAGGCGAAGAAGGTCCCATCGCCCCTGAAGTCGCCAAACTCATCAAGGCGCTCAAGGACCTGCAGCCCGACGTCATCCACCTCACTAACACCCTGCTGGCCGGCCTCGCGCCGGCTATCCGGCGTGAGGTGGGCGTCCCGCTCGTCGCGTCTCTTCAGGGGGAAGATTACTTTCTGTCGAACCTTCCCGCCCCCTATCGCGAGCAGTCCTTCGCCGTGTTGCGCCGTATGGCCCAGTCCATCGACGCCTTCTCGTCGCCTTGCCGGGATCACGCCGAGACGATGGCGCCGCTCATCGGGCGGTCCCTCGACGACATCACCATCGTGCCGCCCGGCATCAACGTTGAAGATTTCTCGCCGCGTGAGCCGCGCAACCCTGCCGAATTCGTTATCGGCTACATCGCGCGCATCGCCGCGGAAAAAGGCGCGCACATCCTGCTCGACGCCGTGCGCCACATGCGCGACCACGAGACAGCTCAAACGCCCAAAGTCAAATTGCGCATCGCCGGATGGGTCAGCGCCGAGTACGAGCCTTACCTGGCTGAACTGCACGCCAAGGTCAAAGAGTGGCAGCTCACCGGCCGCGTCGACTTCCAACGCTACATCGGTCGCCAAGAAAAAGTCGCTTTCCTGCGCTCGCTCGACGCCTTCTCCGTGCCCGTCACCTACGGGGCTTCAAAAGGGCTTTACGTGCTCGAAGCTTGGGCCTGCGGCGTCCCTTGCGTGCAACCCGAGATAGGCATTTTCCCGGAACTCATCGCGGCAACCGGCGGCGGACTGCTGTGCGAACCGCGCAACTTCTCCAGCCTGCGGAACCAGCTCGAGTACCTGCGCGACAATCCCGCCGAAGCCGAAGCCATGGGAGAGAAAGGCCGCCGAGCGACCCTGGAACACTACACCGCGCAGAACATGGCGGCCGCCACCGTCGCCCTGTACGACAGTCTTCGCTAGCACCCGCTTGGATACAATGAATCCCCGATGAAGCTGCTGGAGATACCGATGAGACATTCCCTTGGAGTGGCGCTCGCTGCGCTTTTCTCAATGGGCGTTGCACAAGCTCAATTCGAGCCCGCCCCCAACGCCAATCATGACGCAATGTACGAGTACTTCATGAAGGCCAAGGCCATCGCGGGCGACGATCTTTATCCGCATTTCGCCCACGCCTGCATTGTCGACCAACACTACCGCCGCACGATCTCTCGCCGCAGCCAGGCAAACGGCGAGATCCGCCCGCTCCAGATCACCGACAACCTCTATTTCATCGGGCAAAACTCCGCGTCATCCTGGGCGATCAAGACCAGCGAAGGCATCATCGTCATCGACGCCCAGCACAACGGCGAAGAAGCCGAGGCCATCGTCGCCGGCGGGCTGCGCCAAGTGGGTTTGGATCCCAAGGACATCAAGTACGTCGTCATCTCGCACTCGCACGGGGATCACTTCGGCGGCGCCAACTACCTCAAAGACACCTACGGCGCCCGCCTATTGGCATCCAAAGAAGATTGGGACGTGATGGAGGACATGCGCAATGCGCCCCCTCGGCCAGCGGGTCAAGACGGAGAGGGCGGCGGCGGACCGGCCGCGTGGGCCCGGCTCGCTCCTGCACGCGACATGGAGCTATCGGACGGCCAGGCCTTTACCATGGGCGACACGACCATTCACTTCTACGTGACGCCCGGCCATACGCCCGGCACTCTGGCAGCGATTTTCAAGACCACCGATCAGGGAATCCCGCACGTTGTGGCCTACTACGGTTCGTTGGGCATGCCTGCCGCGCTTGAAGACAAAAAGATCGTGCTGGCCTCGGTTGCCCGGTTCAAGAAGCTCGCCGAAGAGGCGGGAGTCGATACGCTCATCTCCAGCCACCAGACGCGCGATCTCTCGCTGCACAAGTTGGAAATCCTGCGCCTGCGCCGCGCCGGCGATCCTAACCCCTACGTCGTCGGCAAGGTCGGCTACCAGCGCTACATGGACATTCAGACCGCCTGCGTGAACTACGCCATCGCGCGCGAAGGCCAAATGTAGCGCCCCAGGCTACAGCACTGGCTTATAAACCTTCATCAGCTTGGCGATCTCTTTCGCCTCGCCCGGGTTCAACTGCGGCAACGGCGGACGCACCACGCCCCCGGCCTTGCCGAGGATATTCATCGCCTCTTTCATCACCGTCACTTCGTAGCCCTTACGCCGCGCGCGGATGTCGTACAGCGGCAGCACGTATTTGTTCATTAGCGCGAGCAATCCGGCCTGATCCTGCGCCGCTCCGAGCTCGTGCATCTTCATCGACAACTTGGGCGCGATCGTGGCCACGCTCGACGTATACGTGCGGATGCCGATGGAGTAATAACCCGGCACGCAGTCATCGCCGATGCCGCCGATCCAGTTCAACCGGTTTCCCACGCGTTGAATCGTGCGCTGATAGTCGCGCACCTTGCCCTGGCCGTCCTTGAACGCCGCCAGGTTGGGAATCTCCGCGGCGCAGCGCTCTACCTGCCCTGGCGTCAGATTGACCCAGTCGCGGCCATAGAGCAGCAAGCCCAACTTGGTCGCCTTGCCTATGCCCTTGTAGTAATCGAGCAGCCCCTCGAAGTCCGCGCCGGGATAGTAGGGCGGGAACATCAGAATTCCGTCCGCGCCATGCTTCTGCGCCTGCTTCGCCATCTCCACGGACAAGCCGCCGCCGAAACCCGCGCCAGCGATCACTGGAATCTTGCCGCCCGAAATCTCGACTGTCGCCTTGACCAGCGCAACCTGTTCCTCGGGCGTAATCGAATACATCTCGCCCGTGCCGCCCGCCGCGACCAGCGCGGCAAACGGATAATCCATCATCTCCTCGACGTTCTTCTTATAACCGGCGAGATCCAACGACAGATCCTTCGCCTTGAACGGAGTGACTGGGAAAGCGATAACGCCTTCGCGAAGGTCATGACGTAGTTGTTGAATGCTTTTCATTTCGAAATCCTAATCTCTCTTACCAGCGCGGCAACTTACGCTCCCACGTCGGATCGACATGCTTGCGCATCTCCGCCTGGTCGTCGCGGTTGCGGTAGGGAGTCTTCTCGTAACGCTCTTTCAGCCGAGCCAACTGATCGTAATCCAAATCGACGCCCAGGCCGCCCTTATTCGGGATGCGTACCTTGCCGCCTTCAATCTTCACCCGGCCGCCGGCGACGATCTCATCGCTCGACTGCCAAGGGTAGTGCGTGTCGCAGGCGTAGGTCAGGTTCGGCGTCGCCGCCGCCACATGCGCCATGGCCATCAAACTCACGCCCAGGTGCGAGTTCGAGTGCATCGACAAGGCAATGCCGAACGTCTGGCACAACTTGCCGAGATGCTGCACCTGGCGCATGCCGCCCCAGAAGTGGTGGTCGCACAACACAACCTGCACCGCATCGTGCTTGATCGACTCCGGCATGTGCGCGAACGCCGTCACCGCCACATTCGAGGCCAGCGGCGTGTCGTTGCCTAGCGCCAGCAAACCCTTGCGCACCGCGGCCATGCCGTCGATGCCTGCGGCCGGGTCTTCCAAGTAGCCGCCGTTCTTCAATTCTTCTTTCAGGGCCTCGCCGACTTTGATCGATGTCTCCACCGTCCAAGCCGAGTTCGGATCAATGCGGCACGGGCTATCAGGAAAGGCCTGCTTCAACTGCCGTATCGTCTCGACCTCCACATCGGGGTCCAGCACGCCGCCTTTGAACTTGATGTCGGTGAAGCCATACTCCTGCTTCATCGAACGCACTTGCTCGACAATCGTCTCCGGCGACAAGCATTCGCCATACTTGTCTTCGCGCGCGTCATCGCCTTCGCCCCCGCCGCCGGCGTGCTTGTAGAAGGGATATGCCGAGAACGGCACGGCATCGCGAACCCGGGTGCCGAGCAAATCACATACGGGCTTACCCACGGCGCGCCCGATCATATCGAGACAAGCCGTCTCAATCGCCGAATACGTACGGGGCCCCGCGTCCAGCGGATTCTCGCCCGGCGTCGTCATCGTATGCGAACGCTCCAGGCCGGCCCCGTCGCCCTCAACCAAATCCAGCAAAGATCCCGTTAGCCGGTAAGCGTCGCCGCCAATCACTCGGCCCCGGACATCGTGCAGCGCCTTCGCCGGCTGCTCTCCGCCATATGTTTCAGCGATGCCGACGATGCCGTCTTCGCTCACCAACTCGAGCACGTTTCGCAGCGCGTAAGGCGCATGCAAACCGTAAGAACTACGCAGGGGCGGGTCGGCAATCGCAATCGAATGCACCCGCATATCGACGATTTTCATGAACTTCCCATTGTACGGATTCACACGGGCGCCAACGGGGCCCGATTCGCCGTATTTCGAGACATGGCCTGCGTCCATGCCAGCGCCGCCAAAATCAGCGCTCCGCCGGCCCAAGTCCGCGGCCCCAGCGTCTCACCGAGCAGCAGCCAGCCCAAGAAGGCGCCGACAAACGGCTGTGCATAGAGCGACGGCGCAATCTGACTCACCGGAACCCGTCCTATCGCCCAATACCAGGCGCTATAGGCAAACAGCGACGGCAATAGCGCCAGGTAAATCAGCGACGTCCAGGCAGGGATTCCGTAATCCCCCGGGTTGGTCGCCGCCACCGTCGGGCCGTAGAGAATGACCGCCGCAATCAAGCCAAACGCCTTCATCGCCGCAATCGTCGGCAGCGGCGAATAGAGCTTCGCCAGCCTGCCGCCCGATATCGTCACCGTCGCCTCGCACAGCAACGACCCCAAAAACAGCATGTTCCCCCACAAACGATTACTCGCCGCTTCGTCGCCGCCGGCGCTTGGATTCGACAGAATCCACACGCCCGCCAGCCCCAGCACCATCGCGCCGGCGATTCGCGGATTCACGCGCTCGCGCAAGATTAAGCCGGCCAAGACCACCGTGAGTATCGGCTCCAGCCCAATTAACAGCGAAACATCCGCAGCCCGCGTCCAGCGCAGACTCTCTATCTGCAATGTGGGCGTCAGGGTAAAGTTGATCAGGCCGAGAAAGGCGACCAACACCCAATCGCGCTTCGCCAGCTTGGGCAGTCCCACGAAGGGTATGAGAAACAAATAAGCGAATGTCGCCAGGCCGTAGCGGAAGACGACCACCGCTCCCACAGGCATTGCCTCGCCGGCGACCTTCATCGCCACGTACGACCCTGCCCACATCGCCTGCGCCAGCAGCAGCAGGGTCCAGATTCGCCAGCCCACTTAGAGGCCTTGCTCGAACACCACGTCAACCGGGATGTCCGCCGCTTCGAGACGATCGAGATCCGCCTGCAACTCCGCGCCGATCTTGCCCATCTGGTCGACAAACAGCGAAGCGCCCGCGTAGTCTCCGTCGCCCTGCAAAATCAAAATTTTCGCCGACAGCGCGTTCACCGCCTCCTGCATCCTGTCGAACTCAACTCGATACGTCCCCGTCGCCGCGTCCCGGCTAAAGGCGCCCATCTGTTCGAAGAAGTTAAAGCGCAGCGTATTCGCCACGCCGTGCGCGCTCGACGCCCCAAACCGCACGGACCGGAAGATCCCCGCCAAGAATGTGACGTAGTTGTCCATCAAGTCCGCCTCGCCCATCTCGCCGCGCTCGTGCAGCTTGGTCACCATGTAGAGGCCCAGAATGTCCGCCTTGCCCTCTTCCAGGGCCGAGGCATGCTCTTTCATCGCCTCGCGCACCGTGCCCTTGCCGTTGATCGTGTTCTTGATGCCCAACCCGTGCGCCACTTCATGGAACATCGTGTTGGCGAAAAACGCCTCGAAGTCCACATGCGAACGCTGGTCTTCGGCAATCAGTACATCGGCGATCGGCAAGAGGATCTTCTCGAACTTCGCCTGCATCGAATTCTTCAACTGCAAGCGGCGCGCGCCGCTCTTGAGTTGCACTTCTTCGTCGTTGGGCAAGTTGATCGCGATGGTCTTGGCGCCGGCATTGCTGTCGCCCGCATAGTAGATCGCGTCGTAGGCGTTCAAGTCCGAGTCGGCGCCCGGCGATTCCTTCTTGTACTCGGCCCCCACGGGCAGCCCTTGCTGCAGTTCGCCCAGCATCGAAACGTACTTCTCCAGCCGCGCGCTCCACTCCTTGTCTTTAATCAAGACGTAAGCCTCAAACGCAGCCTTGTAGCCGTAGAGCTGATCTTCGTACGTCTCAATTGGGCCGATCACGATATCGATCGTGTTGTTCTTCATCTCCATCCAAGCGAAATCGCTCGGCTGGTAGTCGTCGCTCAGCAACGCGTCCGCGCGCAGCTCAAGATACTTCTTCAACCCCGGGTCGTCCGCCAACTCCGCCGCCTGCCGCAGTTTGTCCGCCGCCGTCGTGAGTTCCTGACGGAACGCCACGCTATATGGGATCGCCGTCAAGGCGCCGGCATCGTCGCGCCTAACCATCGTGTACAAACTCTTCAGCGCCTCGCCGCCGTCGGCGGCCGCGGCAACCGCCGCCTCGAACTGTTCCTTGCTCATGTCATGCGGATAGAACTCGGCACCGGCCGGCTTCGGCCCCACGCCCGGAATGAACGGCGCATTGTCGGCCAACCGGTCCCACGGCCCGTAGTTGATCTCCGCCAACTTCCTCGCCGCTGGATCCGCAATCGACGCGATCAGCGCATTGCGGTCGCCGTACGCCTGTTTCCAGAACAAGCCGTTCATCGTGTCCGCTGCTTCAATCAACAACGGCAACATCTGCCGCTGTCGCTCCGTCAGCGCACTCAAATCCGACGTCAACCGAAAGGTGACGTACTTGTCCAACTTTTCTTGATAGTTCATGGGGGCGGCATTTTCGACGGGCGCCGAACCGCAGCCGGCGAAGATAATCGTCGAAAGGAGAACAGCGGAAACAGCAGTGCGGACCATGCTCTATTTTGGCGCCTACGGCGGGTGCGGGCGGCCTTGACGCCTACAGAAAAAGTAGAACGGGGCCTCTCCTGCGCCCGATGAGGAGAGACCCCGTTCCGTTTTTGGCCGGGACTAGGTCCCGGCCAAAATTTGTGAGTCTTTAAGAACGGCTGGAGCGAGCCCCCCCCGAGCGCCCGACTACGAAGGGGACCCGCTCGCCGTCTGACCGAATCGTTAGATCCGGCCAAACCTCGATGCGCGTCTAGTTCCGCGCTAAATCTTTGAACTTCGGCGTTGCCAAGTATCCGCTGATCTGATTGCGTTCGATGTCCGTTACAACCACCTCATAGGGTTGCGAAGCGCCGGTGACGTAGAACTCAACCGGCTGATTCAGCAGCCGATCCTTGTGCGTCACGATTCGATCGTCGGCCATCACCTCAAGCGTGTAACGATTCTTCTTGTGGTCAATATCCTTCACGCGCATTTGGACCGTCTCGATCTTGGTACGCTCCTTAGATACCGGCAGGTCGAAACGTGTTACGTCCCGTTGGCCCTGCATTTTTAGCCGCTCGATCGCCGCCTCGTGCGTTCCCACACGCCCGGAGATGCCATCGACGTCTTTTTGCGTGCTGGCCAGCAGGTCAGCGGTTTCGGTCAGGCTCTCGCGAGTCTGGTCGAGTTCGCCCTGGACGCCGACGACGCGCGTGCTGACGTCTTCGATACCCTTGCGATTGCTATCTGTTTCGCCGCGAACCGTGCCGATCTCCGTCAGGAACATGTCCAGCTGTTCCTTTTCGTTTTGGGCGATCAACTTCGACAGCTGATCCGAACTGCGCCGCGTTTCAGCGCGAGTACGGTCTGCCGCTTCGGCCTTCGTTTTCTCCACGCTCTCGTGCAGCGCGCTGATTTCACGCTGGTGCGCGCCGGTTTGCGCCGACAGCGCCGCTTCCAGGTCGCTGACCTCGGCGGTCATGGCGGCACGCTCGTTCTGTGACGAGGATTCTATGTCGCCCACCTTATTCATCAAATAAACGTTGAATCCAATCAGGGCCGCTGCGGCAATGCCGCCCGCGATCTTCCACCCCTTACCGCCGCTTCGTACTTCTGTGTTCTGAGTCGTTTCTTGCATTACCTTGACCTCCATTTGCTTCTCGGTCGCACCGTCTCTTATGCAACGGTCATGCCAAACCGCGCCAAATCGACTAAGCGCCGCTGTATCTGTGACTTAGCGGAGGGGGTGAAAGTATCGGAGCCAACCATGGAGGGAAGATTCTCCGAGCCGGCCGGTAAGTATTACCGGAGACGAACAGGATTCCAGCCTAGCGGGCTATGCCTTCAAACTCGCGGACGATTCCCGGAAGTTTGGCTTCAGCACGCCTGTCGGCGCCGAACCTGGCCGCGTTATAGCACTCCAGCACCCGCCGAAATCCGCTCAGCAGGGCGGGTTGTTCGAGCTTCCGCGCTATTTCTTCGCCGGTCAGATGCG
>CAMPKL010000127.1 GCA_946887065.1 uncultured Bryobacterales bacterium | reverse complement strand
GGCCGCGCCAACGAAGCCGAAATCGTCTTCTGGCAAGACCTCAAGAAGAATCGCGAAAACGGCTATTCGCTCAAAGGCGTCATCGACTCGATGAAAGCCCAAGGCAAAGACCCAAGCGATGTCCAGAAGCGCTTCGAAAAAACCTGGTCCGCCGCCGACGTACAGCTCACTTCGGCGCGGTTCTAGCTCCGTAGGGGACGGGCACGCTTGCCCGTCCCCGATCACGCTAAGATCATCCTGCCGGATGCGAACGAAACATCTTCAGCTAACCCCAAACACGCTTGAGCAAGCCCGCGCCATGGTCGAAGCTATGTCGCCGGCGGACAAGTTGGAGGTATCGCCCGATTGGCTTGCCAAACTTCACGCCGCGACCGTGGCCGATCCCTGGATGCACGGCTTTACGGTCACTCTGCTGGAGACCGGCGCCGCAGTCGGATCGGCCGGATTTAAAGGCCCGCCGGACGCCGACGGCATGGTCGAAATCGCCTATGGCATCGATACCGAACATCGCGGCAATGGCTACGCCACAGAGGCGGCGAATGCCATGACCGCTTATGCCTTCAGCAGCGGCTTAGTTCGCACGGTTCGGGCCCACACCAAACCGGAATCGGATGCCTCGAAACGAGTCCTGAGCAAATGCGGCTTCCGCAACATCGGCGAAGTCATCGATCCCGAAGACGGCTTGGTGACGCGTTGGGAAAAGAGCCAAGCCCCAGGCGCAAGCCTGGCGTCCTAGTGATCGGCCGCTTATCCGCAACAATCTGGAGTCGCCTTCTACGGGCCCGCGCTGGTGGCGGAGTCAGGGAGAAAATCAGCTACGTGAATCACGGAGATCCATTCGGCGGTCTTCGGCACTACGGCGATGAAGTCATCGCCTCCAAGCCAACCCGCTTCGCCCTGATCCTCGGCCGTAGCGATCGCGATGCGCACAGCCGGCCCGATCTTTCCCCCGGATGCCCTGGAAGCCAACTGCAGATAATGCTGCCCATAGGCGTTCACCGTTGGCGCGCCAGGGCCCCAGACCGTCCGGCGGGGCTCCGGATGGTCTCCGTCCGCTGACAAGATCGAGAATAGTTGCTCGGACGGTGAGTAACTCAAGAAGGCTAAACTCCGCCCCTCAAGGGCTAAACAAGTGCCCCCAAGGGACACTCCTTCCGCCCGCCACAGATCGCAAACGGGCCAAGGCCCAGCAATCGGATTGGAGCCAGTCATTACCGATTCCCAATGATCCTCGTCGCCGGTCGGAATTGCCCCCAGAGTCGAAGCGGTGAGGGCCTTGCCGACAGTGTCATAGACATACACGACGTCCGTTTCAAACTCTAAGCTCGCCCAATTCTGTAGCGCGAAGTAGATCACTCCTCGGGACGGCGACACCAAATACGCCGGTCGTTGGTCGAACGGATCTCCCCGCAACACGAACTCGCGCCATTCTGGAGTCGGGTGCTGTTCAACATCTGAGCGCAACTCCGCATCCTGATCGCCGCAGGAAAGGCCTAGACAACAACATACGAGAGCGCAGATTAAGAGAATTCTCAACTATCTCAATCCTCCAGCCTGGTTCCGGGCTGCACAAGGGCGCTCCGCGAGATGGGCCATGTATTCAATCCGGTAAACCAATCCCTAGACTTCAAGCCACTTCGTGCTTCGCCAGCATCTCCAGCGCCTTGACCATCGCCGAGTGATCCCACGCCGCGCCGCCATTCGCGCGGCAAGCATTGAACAACTCCTGCGCGGTCGCCGTATTAGGCAGCGATATACCCAAGGCCCGCGCGCCCGAGAGCGCCAGGTTCAGATCCTTCTGGTGCAACTCAATCCGGAACCCCGGATCGAACGTGCGCTTGATCATGCGCTCGCCGTGAACCTCCAGAATCCTCGAAGAAGCGAATCCGCCCATCAACGCCTGGCGCACCTTGCCCGGATCGGCGCCCGCCGTGGACGCGAACAGCAGCGCCTCGCCCACCGCCTCGATCGTCAGCGCGACGATGATCTGGTTGGCCACCTTGCAGGTCTGCCCGTCGCCGTTGCCGCCCACTAGGGTGATGTTCTTGCCCATCAACTCAACAGCGGCTTCACCTTGTTGAAGGTCTCTTCGGGACCACCGACCATGATCGTCAGCGTCGCGTTCTTAGCGCCCACCTCGCCGCCGGAGACCGGCGCATCCAGGTAATCGCACGCCAGGTCGTTGATCCGTGCGGCGAACTGCTTGGTCTCGATCGGCGAGATCGAACTCATGTCCACCACCGTCTTGCCCGCGGAAAGCCCCGCGGCCACGCCGTTCTCCGTGAACAGCACCTTCTCAACATCCGGCGTATCCGGCACCATCACGATGATGACGTCGGCCTTCTCGGCAACTTGCTTGGACGAGGCGCAAACTTCGCCGCCTGCCGCCTTCAGTTCTTCCGGCACGCTGGGAATGGAGAACAGCGACACCTTGTGCCCGGCCGCAATCAGGTGACCGGCCATGGGTTTGCCCATGATCCCCAGTCCGATAAATCCTACGTTCATTTCTTACTCCTTCGTTGTGCGGCCGCGGCGATCGCAAACCCGCGCCACCTATGATGCCAATTCCGAGACGCAGGTCGCTGACCGCCGAATCAACCTGCCGATTGAAGCGCGTAAACCCGGTCGAACTCGGCCTGCGCTGCAGGACCCAGGCGGCCGGCCATCTCGCGGAAGGCGTCTTTGCGCCACTCAAATTCTTTCGAGCGCGGGATCTGCTCCAAACGGTCGACCAAGTGAATGCGCAGCAAGTCGTCGAGTTCCGCCTCGTTCAACTCGATCACTTCGCCCGTCAGCCGGCTGGTCATGCGGAAGGTCTCCCCGCCCCGAGCTAGCTCTTGATCGAACTCGTCGTAGATAATCGCGCAGTTCAAATACGCCAGCCTTTCGGCGCGCTCCCCGATCAGCTCGCGGACTTCCCCGCGCTTCTCCACCGGCAGCTTAAAGCGCTGGAACAGTCCCGTTCCGTAGATCGAATGGAACAAGCCCGCGCGCGCCAACTCTTCGTCGAAGCCCCACCTCTTCATGTCTCGGTAGACGGTGAAGCAGTGCCCCATGTAGGTGCCGTCCGTGTGCTCGACGTCCTCGGTCGCCAGCGTATGGAAGTAATCGACCAGTTCTTGGAACGAGGCAGACATGTCGTTGGCCATTATCCGTCCGTGGACGGGCGGCAGGCAACGGCGCGGCGTAGTCGATGCGCCTAGGCCTTGATCTTGTAGACCTTGTGCGTGTTCTCCCAGGCGATCTTGCGGAAGACGGCCGGCGAGGCCTGCTTCTTGACGATGCTGAGAGTCTCGCGGGAGAGGCATTTACCGGCCATGCGAGTGCCGGTGACTCCCGTGCCTTTGCCGTCGCGGCAAGGGCAGTCGCTGCCGTACAGCAACTTGTCCTGATGGCGTTCGAGAAACCCGGTCGTGAACTCCGGGTCGCGCGACAGGGCGTTCTGTCCCGAGTTCGCCGACAGATCGGCCCACACGTTGGGGTAATCGCCGAGCATCTTGTCGGTCAGGCCGCCGGGCACGATTTTGCCGGACGGGTAATTCCCCGGCGCGTCTTTCCCCGCTGTGATGTTGCCCCAGGTGCTGTTGGCGTGCAGCACGAACTTCGTCTTGGGAAACTTCTCCAGCAACTTCGGCACGTTCTTGAAGCCGTTGGCGTAGAACTCGCCCTCAGGCGAGTTCGGATACTCCTGGAAATGCACCATGATCGGCACGTCCAACTCCGCAGCCAGCGCGTAGAGACGCAGCAGTTCGGGGCCGTCGGATTGCACCGGGTCTTTGAGTTCGCCGAAGGCGATGGCGCCGGCCTTGACGGCCGCGGTCAGATCGGCGGCGGCGTTGGCGTCGGTGAGCCGTGCCGAGGCGGAAATGTAGAAGCGCCCCGGGTGCGCGGACTGGGCCGCTTTCGCCGCGTCGAGTTGGTTGGCGCGCGTGAGCAGGACTGCGTGCGAGATTCCGGCGCCGTCGCAATGTGCGGCATTGCCGTTGGGATCGTTCCGTGTGTGGGCGTGAATGTCGATGACGGGGCCGCCCCAGAGGTCTTCCACGGGAGCGGCGAGCGCAACCGGTGCGGCAGCGGCAGCGAGTAGGAATTGTCGGCGATCGATCATGGCGCGTTCATCGTACCGCAGCTGCCGGGTTGCCGGATCGCCCAATGTGGTCTAACCTACTAGCAATCGTTCGTATGCGAATGATTTGGGGTTAAATGACTCACCGGGGCAAACGGGCTGCGCGAAAAGACGTGATTTCCATCGCGTACGATCGACGTATATTGACGGCGATTCGCCGCATCATACGCTCCGTCGATATCTATTCCCATCAGCTCGGGCTGAGTTGCGGCGTCACCGTTCCGCAGCTGTCGTGCTTGCTACGCGTTGTTGAGTCGGGCCCGCTGACGCTGAAGGACCTAGCGGGCGCGGTGGATCTATCGCCGAGCACGCTGGTGGGCATTGTCGACCGGCTCGAACAAAAAGGGCTCGTCACGCGGTCGAGATCCACCGATGACCGCCGGCAAGTCCTGATCGCAGCGACCGAAGAGGGCGTGATCTTAGCGAAAGAATCTCCCTCGCCGCTACAGGACAAGCTCGCCGCGGCTTTGGAAGAGCTGCCGGAGATCGAGCGTGCGGCCATTACATTGTCGATAGAACGCATCGTTGAGCTGATGAAGATTAGCCAAGTCGACGCGGCGCCGATTCTGGATACGGGAGTTTCGTTGCACCCCGCTTCGGCGCAAGGCCGAACAGGAGAATCGCGATTGTCCGCGGCCAAGTCCGTCGCGGCGCTAAGGGATGAGTAGTATCGCGTCGCAGCCCACGCTTGATTCCGTGGTCTATCGGAAGCCAAGCCTAAACGAAGGCAAGGACATTCACGGCCTTGTCAGGTCCTGCGAACCGCTGGATCTGAATTCGTCCTACGCCTACATGCTCCTGTGTACGCATTTTGCCGACACGTGTGTCGTCGCCGAAGAGCGCGGGCGCGTGGTCGGCTTCATTTCCGCCTATCGAAAACCTGCCGACCCGCACGTGCTGTTTGTGTGGCAGGTTGCCGTGAGTCCGCGTGTGCGGGGCCGCGGCGTCGCATCGCGGATGTTGCCCGAGGTGCTGGCGCGGGCGGGCTGCTCGAGCGTCACAGCGGTCGAGACGACGATCGCGCCGAGCAATCGTGCCTCCTGGGCGCTGTTTGAATCATTCGCCAAGAAGCTTGGGGCGGCGACGTCCCAGGCAGAGCTTTTCCGTCAAGAAGTTTTCGAAAACGAAGGCCACGAGGCGGAGATATTGCTTCGCATCGGGCCGATCGATCAGGAGGAGAGGGATAGGTTATGCAAGTCTTTGACCAGTTAGAATCCAACGTCCGCAGTTACTGCAGGTCGTTTCCCGTCGTGTTTACGAAGGCGCAAGGCGCTATGTTGACCGACGAAGACGGCCGCGAATATATCGACTTTCTTAGTGGGGCCGGAACGCTCAACTACGGTCACAACGATCCTGTCCTGAAGAAGGAGTTGCTGGCGTACATCGAGGCCGACGGGCTGGTGCACGGCCTGGATATGGCGACCGAGGCGAAGCGCGCCTTTCTCGAGACGCTGGACAAAGTGATTCTGAAACCCCGGCGCATGAACTACAAGGTGCAATTCACCGGGCCGACCGGCGCGAATGCGGTGGAAGCGGCGCTGAAGATTGCGCGCAATGTAACAGGCCGGCACAACGTCGTGTCGTTCACCAACGGCTTTCATGGCGTAACGCTGGGCGCGGTTTCGGCCACGGCCAATTCACACTACCGCGACGCAACAGGATTGCCGCCGCTAGGCGTGTCGTTCTTGCCGTATGACGGGTATCTGGGCGACGAGGTGGATACCACGGACTACTTGGCGCAGGTTTTCGAAGACGGCAGCAGCGGCGTGGATCATCCGGCGGCGGTGATTGTGGAGACGGTGCAGGGCGAGGGCGGACTGAATGCGGCGAGTTTCGGTTGGCTGCGCAAGCTGGAACGCATCTGCCGCAAGCACGAGGTGTTGCTGATTGTCGACGACATTCAGGCGGGCTGCGGGCGCACGGGCAGCTTCTTCAGCTTTGAGCAAGCGGGCATCAAGCCCGACATCGTGACGATGTCGAAGTCGCTAAGCGGCTATGGCCTGCCGTTCTCGTTGGTGCTGTTGAGGCCGGAGCTGGATACGTGGGCGCCGGGCGAGCACAACGGGACTTTCCGCGGACACAATTTGGCGTTTGTTACGGCGCGCAAAGCTATTGAAGAGTATTGGCGCAACGGCGAGTTGGCGCCGAAGGTCGCGCGCAAAAGCCGGCTCATGCGCTTGAAGTTGGAACAGATGGCGGCAGCCGATGAACAGGGGACGCTGTCTGTTCGCGGACGCGGCATGATGATCGGCTTGGACTGCGTCGACGGCAGACTGGCTGCGCAGATCACGGAGCGAGCGTTTGAAAAGGGACTCGTAATTGAGACGTCGGGCTCCGATGGTCAGGTCGTGAAGTGCTTGTGTCCGCTGACTATTTCCGACGAGCAGCTGACGGCTGGACTCCGCATCCTGCAGGAGTGCGTGGAGCGCACGTTGGCGGATCGGCCGGCACGTGAAGAAGAAATGTCGGAGGCGACCCAATGATTGTGCGCAACTTAAAGGAGGCGGCCGGCGGCGACCGGCGCGTCGTCACCGAGAACTGGGAAAGCGTTCGGTTGTTGTTGAAGAACGACCGAATGGGTTTCTCGATGCACGTGACGACGATCTATCCGGGCACGACGACGACTATGTGGTACCGCAATCATCTCGAAGCGGTGCTGTGCGTAGAGGGAGAGGGCGAGATTGAGACGCTGGCGGACGGCAAGATTTATCCCGTCATTCCCGGCATGATCTATGCGCTCGATCGGCACGACAAACACATTTTGCGAGCACGCACGGCGCTCAAGATGGTGTGCGTCTTCAATCCGCCGTTGAACGGCAAGGAAGTTCATGACGATGAGGGGGCGTATCCGCTGGAGGCGGAGGCGGTGATCTAGTCGCGATAAGACGATGTTTGTTCAAGAAGACCTATATCCCTCACGAATTCAAGATGACGTCGCCTTCCTAGAGCGGACGGATCCGGTGGTGTATGAGGGCGGACCTGTATCCCAACGTTTAACGCCGGAGGATCTGCGTCAGTACGAGAACAGCGGCTATCTCTTTGTAGAGGGCTTGCTGCAAGCGGAGGAAATTAGCCGCCTTACGGACGAGTTTCGACGCCTGGCGCGAGCGCCTGATCTGCACGAATCGGAAGCGTTAATCACGGAGCCCGACAGCGACGAGGTCCGTTCGATATTTCGCGTCCATCGATTGAGCCAGGTATTCGACTGGCTGGCTCGTGATACGCGCATCTTGGATGTCGCGCGCCAGATATTGGGCAGTGAGGCGTACTTGCATCAGTCGCGGGTGAATCTGAAGCCGGGATTCCACGGAAAGGAGTTCTATTGGCACTCCGACTTCGAGACGTGGCATGTGGAGGACGGCATGCCGCGGATGCGCGCCTTGAGCGCGTCCATCGCGCTGACCGATAACTATCCGTTCAACGGTCCGCTCATGCTGATTCCCGGCTCGCACAAGACGTTTGTTCCCTGCGTCGGAAGCACGCCCAAGGATCACTACCGGCAGTCGCTCAAGAAGCAGGAGTACGGCGTTCCGGACCAGGTGAGTCTGAAAAGACTCGCCGATCAAGGCGGCATTGTCGCTCCGACAGGCCCGGCTGGCTCGGTCGTGTTCTTTGACTGCAATACGATGCACGGCTCGAACTCGAACATTTCGCCCTTCGCCAGGAGCAACGTGTTCTTCGTCTACAACAGCGTGGAAAATTCGCTATCGGAACCGTACTGCGGACTCAAACCGCGTCCCGAACACATCGCGGCCAGAGAATCCTTTCATGCGCTTGAACCGCTAAACCGCAGATAGGTCGGGATATTCTACGCGCATGGACGACCACCCAGCGTTTCGGCTTGCCGCCTACTTTTTTGTGATCTTGAACCCGTTCTCTCAGACGTTGTTTCTGTGGGAGCTGATGAAAGAGCGTACTTCGAGAGAGTTCGTCGGCATCTACGGCCGCGCGAGCCTGCTCAGTTTGGGCGTCTACGCGCTATTCGCCGTCACGGGCGAATATCTGTTCGTCAATGTCTTCCAAGTGAGGATCGACGCGTTCCGTATCTTCGGAGGGCTGATCGTCTTCATCGTTTCGGTTCGCTACTTTACGCATGGCGGCGGGAGCGCCCAGTTCTTTCGCGGCGACGCCACGGAGCTGGCGACAAGCATTTCAATTCCTTTCATGGTGGGTCCGGCGACGATCTGGACCAGCATATTGATCGGCCGCACATTACCCACCC
>CAMPKL010000126.1 GCA_946887065.1 uncultured Bryobacterales bacterium | reverse complement strand
GTCGAAAGCCTCGCCGCGGGCACGCTGGAACTCAAGACGGGACCAGTGGATGCGCGCACTCTTCTGGCCGGCTGCATCCAGCGCGTACGGCCGACCGCCGAACGCAAGAATATCGAAATACGATTCGACTCTCGATCGGGCGGCTGGATCGACGGCGATCGCGAGTTTCTCGAATATGCTTGCTATAATCTGCTGACTAACGCCGTTAAGTACTCGCCCGCTCAAACGGCTATTTCCGTCCGCGCCTATACCGAGGGCGGCCGCGTCTTCGTGTCTGTGGAAGACCAAGGGTACGGCATGGACGAAAAAGACCTTCAGAATATATTCCGCCGATTCTATCGCTCGAAACGGGCCAAGGACTCGGGCGAAGCCGGCGTGGGCGTTGGTCTGGCCCTGGTCGAAGAGATCGTGATCCAACACGGGGGCACGATCCAGGTGGAGAGCGAAGTCGGGCGCGGCTCCTGTTTCACTATCTCTCTCCCCGCGGACGCGCAAAGCTTGTAACCGATAGGCAGCTCATTTGATGAACAAGAAACTGCGCATCCTATTTGTGGACGACGACGACGCGCTTCGCACGACTTTCTCGATGGGACTCGAGGCGGAAGGCTACGCCGTCGACTCGGTTTCGTCGACGCGCGAAGCGCTGGTGCTGCTAGCCAACCGCGTTTATCCCTTGGTGATCACCGATATCTACCTGGACGAACGCACCGGACTGGACGTGCTCAAGGCGGCCAAGGACAACAATCCCAACTCCGCGGTGATCGTCATTACCGGGCAGGGCACGATTGAAACCGTGGTCAAGGCCACATCGGGCGGAGCATTCGAGTACCTGGCCAAGCCCTTCGACATGACGAAGCTCTTGGGCGCTGTGCGCAAAGCCGCGGAGTCCTTGGAGGCGAAAACGGGGAAGAACCCGCCCGAGGTCGAGATCCCAGAGACGGAGATGATCGGGTTCACGGCGGAGATGGTCGAGGTCTACAAGACGATCTCGCGGGCGGCGCCGAGCGACGCGCCAGTATTGATCCAAGGCGAGTCGGGTACCGGTAAAGAGGTTGTCGCGCGGCTGATCCACCAGAACAGCAAGCGTGCCCACGGCCCGTTTGTGGCGGTAGATTGCGGTTCGATTGCGCCGACGCTGATGGAAAGCGAGCTATTCGGTTCGGTGCGCGGCGCCTTTACGGGCGCCGAGCGGGACCGCGCGGGCCTGTTCGAATCGGCGGACGGCGGCACCGCGTTTCTGGATGAGATCGGAGAAGTGGATTCGAGCTTCCAGTTGAAGCTGCTGCGATTCTTGCAAGAAAAAGAGGTGCGGCCGCTAGGCGCGGCCAAGGCTCGCAAGTTGGACGTCCGGGTCGTTGCCGCGACCAATCGAGCGCTGCAGGCGATGGTCGACGAAGGCGAGTTCCGGCAGGACCTGTGGTTTCGGCTGAATGTGGTTCCGATACGGCTGCCGGCGTTGCGCGAGAGGCGCGACGACATTGTGCATCTGGCCGGACACTTCCTGAAGCGTTTCAATGCGCGCTACGGGCGGAAGGTTCAGTTGGCGCCTACGGGTTTGCGTGTGTTGCAAGAGAATGACTGGCCGGGCAATGTGCGCCAGCTGCAGCATGTATTGGAGCGCCTAGTCATTCTGAGTTCGGTGGATACGCTTGATGGCGCCGCCGTTGGCGAGGCTCTGTCCGTTTCGGAGCCCAAGGAAAGGCCTGTGCAGTCGCTGGCTGACGCCGAGGAAGAACAGATTCGCAAGGTGCTGGCGGCCACCGGCGGTAACAAAACGCGCGCTGCACAGATCCTCTCGATAGAACGAAAGACGCTCTACCGCAAGTTGGAGCGAATGAAGATCGACACTTAGCCGACGAGCGCGTCAGCTAGGGCGAAGTGCTATACCAAGTGTGGATTCGCCTGAGATGAAGTGGTCAATCAGGATCGCAACGATTAGCGGCATAGGAATTTATGTCCATGCCACCTTTGTACTCATCTTACTTTGGGTAGGTTTTGGTTCCATCTCCCGCGGCGGGAACACAGCGGAAGCGTTCGCGGACATCCTGTTTGTGTTGGCTTTGTTCGGGTGCGTCGTTTTGCACGAACTAGGCCATGCCCTGATGGCGAAGCGTTACGGGATCAAGACACGCGACATCACCCTACTCCCGATCGGCGGTTTGGCTCGCCTGGAGAAGATGCCGGACAAACCGATGGAAGAGCTGGCAGTCGCGCTGGCCGGACCGGCAGTCAATGTCGTGATCGCTGCGATGATCTATGTCGGCCTTGGCATTACGGGCCTATGGGCGCCGATGACGGCGGAGACGATGATCGACGGACCGTTCCTGCAGCGATTGCTCGTCGTTAATATTTTCCTGGTGCTGTTTAACATGCTCCCGGCCTTCCCAATGGACGGCGGAAGGGCCTTGCGGGCGTTGTTGGCCTCGCGGCTGGGCCAGTTGCGGGCAACACGCATTGCGTCGTCAGTGGGGCAGGGCATGGCCTTGCTTTTCGGCTTTGTCGGCCTGTTCTCGAATCCCTTCCTGGTTTTCATCGCCCTGTTCGTCTGGATGGGCGCGACGGCGGAGTACGGCTTGGCCCAGACGGAAGCGTTCTTGGCCGATGTTCCCGTCAGGCAAGCGATGGTGACGGAGTTTCATTCGCTGAGCCCTAAGCAGAGCCTGGGGGATGCGGTGCAGATGACGTTGGCCGGCCCGCAAGCCGATTTTCCCGTCGTGGAAGGGGATGCCGTAATCGGCATCCTCACCCAGGGCGAGTTGTTGAAGGGACTAGCCGATCAGGGGCCTGATTCGCTCGTTTCACACGCCATGCACACCGAGTTCGAAACGGCGAGCCCGAACGAAGACCTCGAAGCTGCTTTCCGCCGGCTGCAACTTTGTCAGTGCCGGACCTTGCCGGTGTTGGACAGGGGCGCTCTGGTCGGCTTGCTGACCCGCGACAACATCATGGCCTACTTGAATATTCAGTCGGTGCTGGCGAAGCAGCATCATGGCCCGGGGCACGGCCCGGAACTAGTGAAACCCATGTTCTGACGCGCTGCGGAGGAATCCGTAAACGCGGGACACAGGCAGCCCGACGACGTTGAAGTAGCAACCCTTAACGCGATAGATGAATTTGGAGGCAAGGCCCTGGATCCCGTAGGCGCCGGCCTTGTCCATCGGCTCTCCGCTGGCCACGTATTCGGCAATCTCGGCCTCGGTCATAGGCAGGAACGAGACGTGAGTGAGGTCGACCCCGGGACGGGCGACCGTTCCGTTGAATAGGCAGAATCCCGTTAAAACTTCATGGGTGCGGCCGGCGAGCTTGCGGAGCATGGCTACAGCGTCCGCGGCGTCGATCGGTTTGCCGAGAATCTCGCCGTCGACGGCGACGGTGGTGTCCGCTCCCAGGGTGATTTCGCCTTCGCGCCAGGCGGCGCGGGCCTTGGCTTCGGCGAGGCGCTCGACATAGTTGGCCGGCGACTCGCCCGGCAGCGGCGTTTCGTCAATGTCGACGGCACGCACCGCGAACTGGAATCCGGCGGTTGCGAGCAGCTCTTTGCGCCGCGGCGACCCGGAGGCCAATACCAGATTCATGATTCCGCCTCTTCGCCGTTGTCGTCTGAGTCGTCGTCGTCAAGCAGCAGCAGTTCGCGTTGAGCGTCTTCGGCGAGTTCGAGGCGCTCGATTTTCTGGAAGCGTCCCGAGATCTTGCGCGCGGATTTATTCACGTCCTCAACGTCGCGGTTGGCTTGATCGATGTGCCGCGCGAGGTTGTCCATGCGCTTCTGGAAACGTTCAAAATCGGTGCTCAGATAGCGCAGGTGCTCTTGGATCATGTGCACCTGCTCGCGGGTCTGGGCGTCTTTAAGCACGGCGGCCGAGGTCGTGAGGACCGCCATCAGGGTCGTCGGTGAAGTGATTAGCACGCTCTTGCGCTGGGCGTATTCGACTAGGTCGCGATGGTGAGCGTGGATCTCGGCGAAAACGGCTTCCGCTGGCAGAAATAGAATGGCGCTTGCGGCCGTCTCTCCCGGCACGATGTACTTACCGGCGATGTCGTCGATGTGCGTTTGGACGTCGCGTTGAAAATCCCGGGCGGCGGTTTTGCGCGAGTCTTCGGCCGCGTCGGGATCGATCTTGCGCTGATAGTTGTCCAGCGGGAACTTCGAATCGATAACGATCATGCCCGTCGGCTCCGGCAGCGTGAGGACGCAGTCGGCACGCTTGCCGTTCGCCAACGTGTACTGCATTTTGTACGCGCTTTCGGGCAGCACGTTGGAGATCAGCGCGTGCAGTTGCACCTCTCCGAATACGCCCCGAGAAGTGCGGTCGGCTAAGACGCGTTGCAAACTGACGACGTTGGTCGAGAGGTCGGTGATCTTCTTCTGGGCGTCGTCGATGAGGGCAAGGCGTTGACGAATGTCGTTGAAGGTCTCGTTGGTCTTGTCGAGACCGTCGGATAAGCGCTTGTCGACTTGGCCGCTGATTTCCTTGAGGCGCTCGTCGGTTGACTTCGTCAAACTCTCCATGCGCTTGACCAGATCTTCTGTGTTGGCGGTGAGATTCTCGCTCAACTGCCGGCGCACGCGGTCGACCCCGGTTTGTAAAGTTTCCTGGAGGGTTCGTTGGGACTCGGACTGGCGCAATTCAAAGCCTTCGCGCAGTTTCCCGAAGCTCTGCAGTACCTTTTGCTGCAGCTGGTAGACGGACTTCTGCTGTTGTTCGCGGGCTAAGGCGAAATGCTCGGCCAGGTTGTCGCCGCGCTTGCCCTGCTCGTCGAGGCGGGCGTCGAGGCGTGCGAGGGCGGCGGCGGTCTCGCCGCGGCGGGACTGGAGTTGCATGGCGACCCAGACGAGCAACACCACCGCCAGCAACAGTAAAAATAAGGCCGCGGCTTCAATCAACAAGTATCCAGGCTAGCGCTCTGAAGCGCTTGATAGCAAAGACTGCTATGGTATGGACTGGGGCGAACAGATGGCGATGGCCGATTGTGGAAAACAGAACCGTGACAAATTGTCGATCGGGCCTCGCGAGGCTGCAAAGTGCTGATTCTAAGTGGGTTGCAATCCTCAGGGATTCCGACAATTTTCCACAGGGTTTTCCTCTGTAGCTAAGTTGTTGAAATCAAGTCAGTTGCGTTCGTCGTTGTCTTGTAACCGCTTTGTTTTCAACTTGTTGCATGGAATCACAGGCTAACCCGCTGAAAGCAAAGGGTAGAAATATTGCTCGAAGTGAAGGAATCAGGCGCGTATCCTAGCGGTTCGATGAGTGCTGCCTCTTCTTCGGCGGAGAACGCCGTTCTCCTAAAAGGTCTTCCCTCCAATGTTGAGGCTGAGAAGTTCGTTCTCGGCTCAATCCTTCTTTCCGATCATGTTTTCCCCCAGGTATCAGGCGCGCTCGAAGCGGACGACTTCACGCTAGAGAAGCACCGGCGCATCTTCGCGCGCATGGAGGAGCTAAACGAACGCGGCGAAAACATCGAGTACATGACGCTGATCGATCAACTCGAGAAGCACGGTCAGCTCGATTCGATCGACGGCGTCGCTTACATTGCTTCGCTAACCGAAGGCATGCCGCGGCTGTCGAGCATCGACAGCTACATCAAGATCGTCAAAGACAAGTCGTTGCTGCGACGCTTGATTTTTACCTCACAGGCGATCGTCTCGCAGTGCATCGACTCGGCCGACGAAGTGGACGACATCTTGGCCGAAGCCGAGAGCTCGATCATGAAGGTCGGCGATGCGCAGTTGCGCTCGGGGCTCTCGGATCCGCGCGGCATTCTCGATGGTTATGCCGGCGGCATGCAGGCGTTCTTGGACCCCAGCCGGCGGGTTAAGGGTCTAGGCGGCCCGTTTCTCAAGCTCGACGAAATGACCACCGGCATGCACGGCGGCGAGTTGATCATCATCGCCGCGCGTCCCGCCATGGGCAAGACTTCACTGGCGCTGAACATGGCCCAGCACGTGGCCTCGGACAACGGTCCGGACGATCCGGCGAAGACGGTGGCGCTGTTCTCGTTGGAAATGTCGAAAGAGTCGCTGCTGACGCGTATGCTGTGCGCCGAGGCGCGCGTGGACCAGCATCGTTTTCGCGGCGGCTATTTGAACGCCGACGAACGCCGCAAGCTCAGCGCGGGTTTGCACAAGCTGGTGAATTCGAAACTATTCATCGACGACAGCGCCAACACCAACGTGATGGAGATCGCCGCGAAGTGCCGGCGGCTGCGCTCCGAGCACGGCTTGGCATTGGTCGTGGTGGATTATTTGCAGCTCATGACGGCAAAGGGACGGGTGGAGAATCGCGTCCAGGAGATTTCGGGCATTTCGCGCGGCCTGAAGCTGCTGTCCAAGGATCTGGACGTGCCGGTCATCGCGCTGTCGCAGTTGAGCCGTGCGCCAGAGCAACGTCAGGGCGACCACCGTCCGATGCTAGCCGACTTGCGCGAGTCGGGTTCGATCGAACAGGACGCTGACGTAGTCATGTTCATCTTCCGCGAAGAGGTCTACAAGCCCGATCGCGAAGACATCAAGGGCATCGCCGAGCTGATCGTTTCAAAACAGCGCAACGGCCCGACTGGGAAGATCCGGCTGGCCTTCCTCAACAAATACGCCAAGTTCGACAACCTGGCCGAAGACATCGGCGGCGGTGCCGGCGGCCCAGACTATTCCGACGACGACGCGCCGTTCGACGTGTAGGCTGCGGCCTTACATCTCGTAGAGCATGACGTAGACGACAACGCCCGTCACCGAAACGTACATCCAGATAGGCCAGGTCCACTTGGCTATGGCGCGGTGGCGTTTGAAGTCTCGCTTCAAGGCCCTGTAGAGGGTTATCAGGGCCAAGACCGGCACGGCTGCGGCGAGGACGATGTGCGTAATGAGGATGGCGAAGTAGACGCTGCGGATCCAGCCCTGCCCCTGGAAAGGCACCGAGCCTGCGTAGTAGTGATAAATCAGGTAGCTGCCCAGGAACACGCAGGACGTAATGAAGGCCAGCACCATGCAGAGCCTGTGGCGTTCGATCTCTTTGCGCTTGATGAAGTAATAGCCGAACAGCAACAACATCGTCGAGATGGAGTTGAGCGTTGCATTGAGCGCCGGCAGGTCGCGGACTTCCATGTAGTTGTTAGCTCAGCGCCTCGGCGGACGGCTTCGACGCCTGTCGCGCAGCGAGGGCGAAGCACAACAGACCGAACCCAAGCGTGACCGCCCAGCACATCGTTTGAGACGGGCCTGCAATAAGCTGATCGGCAAACATCGCCCGCCGCAGCGCGGTTACGCCGTAGGTCATCGGATTGGCGGTCATCAACCAGCCGATCCAGGACGAGGCGCCCTCAACCGGGAAGAAGGCGCCCGACAACAGCCACATGGGCATGAGTACCATGTTCATCACCGAATGAAACGCCTGCATCGAGTTGAGTTTCCAAGCGAAGTAAAATCCGAGGCTCGTCAAGCTAAACGCCATCGCCAGGATGATCGCAGTCGCCTCGGGCAACGCCGACCAGGCGACCGGCAAACTCAGCAGCGGCACGAGCGGCAGGAACGCCGCACCCTGGATGCCGCCGATCGTTGTGGCGCCGAGAATCTTGCCCAGCACGACGGACGAACGAGGAACCGGCGCCGCCAATACGGAAAGCAGGAACCCCTCACGGCGGTCTTCGATGATCGAGATGCTCGAAAAGATCGAGGCGAATAAAACCACCAGAGCGACCGCGCCGGGGAAGAAGAATTCCGAGTAGCCTCCGCCGCCCGACGAACGCAGCGACGATCCAAAGCCGGAACCGAGCACTGCCCAGAAAATAAGCGGCGTAGCGATGCCGGCCAGCACCCGTGCCGGCTGACGGTAGAATCCGCGAACCTCGCGTAACCACAAGGCCGTGACGCTGAGCCAAAAGCTGGGCCGGGCCGGTTGCCAAACTGGGCGTGGCAGGACGCGCTCGTCCGCCGTTGCCGTCATGCTGTGGTCGGCCATAGGTGTGACTCTCAGTGTAGTGGGCTCAGGCCGGCGGTTGCGACTCGCTAAAACCGTGGCCGGTGAGCCGGATGAATACATCTTCGAGCGTGGGACGAGAAACGGAAACGGAATCGACCGTCGAGGGAAGTTGTCTCATGAGCTGTGCGACGATTTCGGGGCCGTGGGCGTGCTCGAAGCGGACTTGCCCTTGCAGCACCTGAGGCTTAATGCCGAGGTGTTGTTCCACGCTGGCCGCAACCCCGCCTAGATCGGCGGAGCCGAGCGAAACAATGTCGCCGCGCAACACCCTGACATCGTCCGGCGGCTCCAAGCGCTCGCCCAAGCCATGGCCGCGGATCTCGGCGACGGCGCACCGGGCGCCGGCGTGCGTCCCGCGGCGCACGCCGAATGACGTATGATTT
>CAMPKL010000125.1 GCA_946887065.1 uncultured Bryobacterales bacterium | reverse complement strand
GATTTCCGAATAGCGCCGCTTGCGCCAGAGCGGCGTAGTCCCCCACGACGCTTTCCCCGCTCGACCAGGCCAAGGCGTAACGCGGCGTGTAGGAAATCAAGCTGACGATGGCCGCCGTAACCCCCAGCGGCCAGTTCAACCGGAGCAGCTCCGTTGCGCCTACATCGTTGTGGCGGGCGGGTCCTAAAGCGCGCGCCAACGGAGCGTCGAGCCACAAGGTGACGATCCCCTGCCACAAGGCCACGGCAGCCAGAGCAGCCGGCAGTCCGGCAAGCCGCCAGCCAAGCGGCAGCACCGTTAAGGCGCCGGTTAGGCGCAGCATTTGAGAAGCGGCGATGCGCGGCCAGCGGCTCGCCCGTTGCGCCGGAGCGTAGTGAATGTCCCCGATCTCCTCAGACCAGCGCACCAGCGCGACGGCGCACACGACCCAACACGACTGGGCGTGCAACGTTTGAGCGAACAAGCAAACCGCCGCGAGCGCGACCGTTGCTGAGACGAGGCGAAGCTTGCGATACGAGCCGAACGACGAGCCTCCCTCAGGGTCGGCCACGGCCGCTTGACGCAACTGCATGCGCGCCGCGAGAAATACCGGAACCGTGACGGCAACGGCCAGCGAGTAGCCGCCCAGTTCCTCGGCTGAGACCAGCCGTGCCAGGATCAAGAACGATCCGAATGGCGCTATCGATTGCAGGGTGCCCGCCAGTGATGCCCAAGCGGTTTCCCGCAACTCCATGCGAATTGCTCCCACGATTCCCTCATCGCTCTTCTCAGCGGCAAGGAATAGACCCCTCTGACGTTATGCGGGAGATAAGAAACCTCTATTGGACTTCCGTCCGGCAGGGGCCTAGCGTAGGTGTATGGTTGAGAACATCTCCAGCTCACGGCCTTCGGATTCCCCTGAGCCGGGTCAGCCCGGTTCCGGCGACGTCGAATTCGGCTTTCTTCACGAGATCGGAAGCAGACTCGCGGCCGCCGAACCGTTACAGGTCGTGCTGGACCGAGTTGTCGAGTTCCTACACGACGTCATTGGGCCGGATTCGACATTTATTTACGTCCTCAAAGGCGAGCAGTTGCGCCTCATGGCGTCCAAAAACCCGCACCCGGAGGCGTTAAACCAGATCGCTCTCAAGCTCGGCCAAGGCATCACGGGTTGGGTCGCTGAACACCAAAAACCCGTCGCCGTCGCTCGAAACGCTGCCAGGGACCCGCGATTCCTAGCTTTTACGGAACTTCCCGAAGACCAGTACGAAGCGTTTCTATCAGTGCCTCTGGTAAGCCGCGGCAAACTCGTCGGCGTGATCAATCTGCAACATCGCATGCCGCACATGCACACCAAACGCGAAATCAACTTTGTGGCAGCCGTCGGCTATCTGGTGGGATCGGAAATTGAACTCGCGCGGCTGGATGATGAACTCGGCGACCTGCAGAACCAGTTAGAAACGCGCAAGCTGGTGGAAAGGGCGAAAGGGCTGTTGCAGCGGGACGTAGGCCTCACCGAAGAAGAGGCTTATCTCACCCTACAGCGTCAGGCGAGGCAGCGGCGTTTAACGATGAAACAAGTCGCTGAAGCGATCGTTCTTTCGGACGATCTGAAGCGTAGGCCCGACTCAACGACGGGCAAATAGTCGAAACAATATCGCCCTCGGGCGACAGTTTCGCCCTTGCGGCAAATCCGCCCATTGGTCGACCGGCCTTACTTGGATCCGTTAGCAGTAAGCGTTAGGTGAGGGCGGGATGGGAGTCCTGCTCGTTCGCTTATTTCCGGAATCGTTACGGATGGAATTGAGCAACGACTTATGGAAGTTGCATAACTTGCCGTCCGGCGCCGGATGTCCGCAACGGACGCAGACGCCAGGTGCGCCGCTATTTTGTCCGTTGGGCTGCGAATTGGCATTGTTCCCCGGATTCATCGACCGGTTACCCGGCTGAGATCCGCGATTCCCGTTGCCGCCGCCGCTGCCATTGCGGCCTTTCCTTCTGTTGCTGTTCTTGGATGATTTCCTACGGTTTACTTGCTCTTGCATATGAACGATTTGTGTGTCTAGCTACAAGGCCCCGATATAGGCGTTCAAGGCCTAGGTCGGATGAGCGCCGTAACGCTCGGAAAACCAACGTGGGTTCTCGGGCTGTAAGATGCCGTCCGTTAGGGAGAGCTTAACGTGGTGACGGACGGTGCAACCTGAGCATACACCAGATTTTCAGAAAAGTTCAACCCACTCCAACAATGTTTTGGAAGCCATGGATCTACCCGTTATGACGCCGCCGACGGCCCAGCCGTTTCAAGATATTTAGTGCCGTTAGAATCTGAACCGGCAGGTCTCAAAGACGAAAGGCGCCGGGTTTTGCCGGCGCCCTTCAATAAACAATTTCGGAATCAGCCGAAGCGAGGCTTATTCGCCGGCGCCGGCAGGCGGGGTTCCGGCGTTCTCCGCATCGTATGCATCAATGATCGCCTGCGTGATATTGACTTCGTTCAAGGCGAACAACACGAGGTTAGGCTGTGCCGAAACGTTCAACACCACGCTGAAGCCATTGGCTTGAGCATACTTGTCGATCACGGTGACGACCTTGTTGCCGACTTCGTTGAAGATGCGGCCCTGCTCCTGGCTCAGTTCGCCCCGAGCGTCTTCCAACAACCGCTGCCCCTGCGTCTGCTTCTGTTCAATCTGGAATGAGAGGTCCCGGCGGGCATCCTCACTCAACGTGTTGGCGCCGGCGGTCAGTTGACTCTGCAGGCTCTGTATTTGCGACTGGAGAGCCTCCAACTCCTGTTGACGGGGAGCGTACTTCTCCTGGAACTCTTGCATCAAGCGCTGCCCTTCTTGGGTGCGCGCGATCGCTTCTTCCATGTTGATAATCGCGACCTTCGTTTGCGCGAAGGCGGGCGCGCAAGACAACAAGAGCGCGCACAGCGCAAGTCCGCCTAGGTTTCGAATATTCATACCAACCTCGTTGATTCTTAAAGGATTGACTCCGCTGCGATCAGTCTAACATAGCGATCAAAATCCGTTAGTCCGAGTTCCTAGAACGTGCGGCTAATGGTAAAGCGGAACGTACTCTTGTCTTCGATATACGGGAACGGCGTCGCGTAACGGCTGACGCCCTCGACGAAGCTGCGCTGATTCGGGAAGAGCGCCCGGTCGGCGACGATCGGCGGTTGCAGAACGTCTCGCACGCGCATCGGGTTATAAGCCCAGTAAACGCGGAACGGCGCCTGCAGAATCGGCAGCACGACTTGTATTTCCAAACCGGTCGACGCGCGCACTTTCTGCGTCGCGTCGATGATTTGAATCGTCTCTTCGATACCGGCCTGCGGGAATGCGCTGTTGAGATCGGCCACGCGACCGGTGTTCAAGCGAACCTGATCGGCGAAAACGATCTTGTTAAAACCGATATCGAAGAACGGCGCTAGGATCACCGGACCGAATAATTTGATGCGGTACTCGGCGTTGAAGACGAATCGTGTGTCGCCGCCCGGCTGAATCGGCCGA
Source organism: uncultured Bryobacterales bacterium (assembly GCA_946887065.1). The sequence goes on along the minus strand of CAMPKL010000125.1, from coordinate 4,926 downwards.
TAGACCGGCACGTTCGTGGTTACAGGCACTTGCTGCTCGATCCCGTCGATAACCTGCGACTGCATCCTCACCGTTCCGTTGTCGTTCAGCAATGGCACGAGAGCGCTGTCCGGAATCCATGCGACCGGCGTGACCTGGAACAAACGGAAACCGCGGATGTCGTTCTCGCCGCCCATGAAGCTGCGCCGGAACGGCGGGGGCACGCTGCCCCCATAGCCGGTCAGCAACGATGCCAGCACGCGCATTGCGATCACATTGCCGCGGCTGGTGTGCGGCTTGAAGTACTTGAACTCCGCCGTCGGCTGGATGAACTTCGTGTTGCCGCCGATGCCGGCCATGGCGATGCTCGCGAACAAGCTCTTGCCCCGCGTCGGCGTGATCGGATGGTCCACCGTGTTGTGGAAGAAGTTCGGCGTGATCTCCGATACCGTGATGCCCTCAAGAGAGTTCGGTCCGGTCACGCCCTGGAAGTTCAGGTAGTTGAAGTAATTGGCGGTCGTATCGCCGAATGTTGAGATGTCCGATATCTGGTAGCTGTAGGTCAGACCCAGCCGCGAAAAGCTGCGCTTCAACGGTGAACTCAGAAAAGTCGTGAAACCCGTGCTGTTCTGGCGGTAGTCCAGAATATTGCCTTCGCCGAAAAAGCTGGTCAGATCCTGGCCCGAGAAAATCGACGCCTCACGCGCGGAGTTGAAACTGAATCGCCGCGAGAACACGGTGAAGCCCGCCTGGATGGGCCGATCGAACAAATAGGGCTCAGTGAATCCGAAGCTAATGATTCGTTCACGGCTGCCCAATTGCGTCGTGAAGCTGAGCGTCTCGCCGAGTCCCAGGAAGTTGTTCGTCGAATAGCCGAAGCCGATGAAGCTGCCGGCAAATCCCGATACGCCGCCGTTGAGGCTAACCGTGTTCCTGCCCCGCTCCTTGACCTCCAGGGTCAAGTCAACCAGTCCGTTCCTCGTGTCGCGCGAAATGTTCGTGGCGGTCTCTTGCTCCAGCGGGTCGAAATATCCCAACTGATTGAGTCGCAGAATCGACATGTCCCACAAACGCGTGTTGAACATGTCGCCTTCGTCCAAGTACAGTTCCCGGCGAATCACCTTGTCGCGCGTCGTATTGTTGCCCGAGAAGTTGATGCGGCGAACGAAGAATTGCTTGCCTTCATCGACGGTCAGGTTCAAGTCGATCAGCGGTGGATCCTCCGCGTCGCGGAACTCGAACGTCGGCTCAGCCACGAAGTCGATATATCCAAATTCGCCGTAGAGCTTCTTCAGGTTTTCGAGACCCTCGCGCAAGCTCTCCACGTTGAAAATCGCATTCTCTTCCATCCTGAAGACCGGCGTCAGAATGTCCTCGGGGCTCCGGAACAGCGCGACATCGGTGAAGCTAAGACGGCCGCGTCGGTACTGGCGCCCTTCTTCGACGAACACTGTCACGTTGGCCTTTTTCGATTTCCTCTTCCAGATGAAAGGGATCGGCAACAACTTGCGGCCCGTCTGGTCTTCGATGGCCAGCTCATGCGTTGGGACTGAGGCCCGGAAGAAGCCATGAATCTGATACTCATTGCGCATCAGTTCCTTGTCGGCCTCAAGCTTCTGGATGTCGAACGTCTTCGCGAATAGATTCTCTAGGATGATGCTCTTGGGAATGCCGACGGGCTTCAACGCCTTCTGCGCATCCTTCAATTGGCCGTCGCTTAGGTAAGTATTCCCCTCAATCTCCAACTTACCCATCTTGACCTTGGGGCCTTCCTCGATTTGAAAGACGATCTCGACGGATGACGGCGGAATTTGACGAACTTGGGGCTCGATCACCGCGTACTGGCGTCCGCGTTCGCCCAGCAACTCCCGCAGGACCACGAGCGCCCGCTGCACCACCGTCGGGTCATAGCGGCTCTCGACCGAAAGGCCCACATTTCGTTCCGAGAAACGTTCCAGGATGTCCGAGACCGTGGCCGACTTATTACCCTCATAACGAATCGTACGAACGATCCGCCGCTCGGTCACCACGAACCGGACGATTTTCCCGACTTCGCCGTCCTCGACTTCCAGTCGAAGATCGTCGAAATACCCGGTGTTCCAAAGAACCATGTAGTCGCGCCGCAGCGCGTCCAGATCGTACGAATCGCCCCTCTTCGTAAAGATGCGGGCCATCAGACTGTCGCGCGGAACCCGCCGGGCGCCGCGGAACTCCACTTCCTCGACGAAATCTCCCCGTTGGGCCGGCTGATTCGGGTTCTCGACGTCATTGAAGGGCGACGGCTGCTGCTGATTCGGGTTCGCGGGCATCACGTCCTCAAACGGCGATGCCGGCGTCTGTGGTGCGGCGGGCGCGGGAACGTCCTCAAAAGGCGAGGCCGATTGGTTCGGCGGAGTCTGCGGGGCCTGCGGGTTCGGAGGGGCCTGCTGATTCGGCGCAGCCTGGGCCAGAATATAGACGACGCTGCCATCCTCCCGCTGAACGACACGTTCAGTGAGCTGGATGTCCTGGGCGGCAAGCATCCCTGCAAGAAGCAAGCACCCCGTGATGACCATCGCGCCGCGCGTAGCGGTGTTTCCCAACTTCAACTGCGCATCCTCTGTTTGATCTTGCGGCGGGTCGCCGGATGAAGGTCGTATGCCAAGGCTGTCTCGGGGATACTACGCACCGCCCCGTGAGGCGGTTTCAGGGCATTCCTTAGCTCCCGGCATCCCACGACGCCTCGGCCCAAGAACACAATTATCCATTCTATCGAATGAGCCCGCCCTTGTGCGAAAGTTCTCCGCGCAAGCGAGTTACTTCTCTTTCTCGAATGAGATCCGGAACTCGCCGTACCCTCCGTCGTAGCTCAGGCTGAGGTGCTTTCGGTTCTGCTTCGGGTCGACCTGGAAGTACAGATACCCATTCACATCGGCGTCACCCGCGTCCAAGGGCAGTTCCAAGCGCTCCAGGCGCCCGTGCAGGGAGAGGTCCTGCTCAAGCGTGGGCGCCTGCGCCGCCGTCTCAACAGCCGACGGAGAGGCTCCCACCGGACCGCCCACGGCGGAAGGAATCTGGCTGCCGACGCGCCGCGGCTGACCGGTCGTGCCGGGCGTGCCGCCCACCGGAATCCCGTCGTTACTTTGAGTAAAAACGCCGCCGGCGGCGCGTCCCTCCTGCATCGTCAGAACGTTCGAGCCGGCGATCCGATCCGGCGACTGCGCCGTCGATCGCAGATTCCCCTGAAACGAACGCAACGTGAAGGCCTCGCGGTCCAGCTTCACCTTTGTCCCGTACAGCGCCCGCAAGCGAACCTCGACCAGGGTGAACTCTTCATCGAGGCGGTCCCCCACCAGCCGTTCGATCTCCTCCACGTCCTGAACCAAACGGAATTCAAAGGCCACATCCTTCAAGTCGGCCTTCCTCCAATCCGGCGCCTCGGCTGAAGCTGCTGCCCCGACTAGGACGAACGCCAGCATCATTCGGTGCATCATCGTGTTGCTCCCGTCCGCCTGGATTATCCCACACGCTTCGTCAAATGCTGCTGAGCTACCCTGAACCTCAAAGGACGCATGTGAAGCTTCTAACCAATCCTTGGGTCGCGGCGGGCGCGGCTCTCGATCTCGTCGGATTGGCGCTGGTGGTGTGGTCGCTGCCCGAAGGCGGTCTTGCGCTCGCCGCCGGGGTCACCTGTCTACTGGGCGGAGCCGCTCTCATCACGCGCGCCTCCAGCCGGGATTTGAACCAAGCCGGAACCGCCGCGCCCCACGCCGCGGAGTGGAAGCTTGACCCGGCCCTGCGCCAACCCTTGCCTCGCCCCGTGCGCTTAAGGCCGCTCGGCTACGTCATTGCCGCCACCTGGTTGATCTCGCTCGCCACGTTGGGCTGGTTCGCGGTCAACCGCGTTCTTGCGCTCAATCCGCCGATCCCCTCCCAATCGTTGGTTGAGGTCGAGGGGGTTCCGGCCGTCGCCGAAGTTTACGAGAAGATCGAGCGCACCAATAGCCGCGGCGAACCGCGCTATTACCTCTATTACAGCTATCAGGATCCAGAGGGATCGGAAGTACGCGCCTCGGTCGCGGTAACGAAACGTCTCTACGACCGCTACGGCGTGAACGACTTGCTTGCCCTAAAACTGCTGCCGGCATCGTCGCCCCCAGCCGTGTTTATCCCGGAACTGACCCAGAGCGCCTTCGCCCTGCGCGGCGTGCTGGCCGGCAGCCTTATCGCCGGACTCATGCTGCTGTTCATGGATGCTCAGCGCCGCCGGCACAAACGCCTCGTGCGCTCCGGGTTGCCAGTCGCTGGAACCGTCGAGGGTCTGCGCCGCAGGGGAGGTTCGCGCACCTATCAGGCCCGTTACCGCGTCGGCGGCAGCGACCACGTCGTACGCGCCACCGAACGGAACCCCAGCCGTCGCAACAACGACCAAGTCACCGTGCTGCACGATCCGGAAAAGCCCTCTAACGCCGTCGTCTATGAAGGCGCCTTCTACAAGGCCGTCGGTCGCTAGACGCCGTTTGAACGCCTGCCCACGAGGCTCAAAAATTCTTCGCGCGTCTTGGGGTTGTCGCGGAAATCACCCAACATCGAACTCGTAATCGTCGCCGAATGTTGCTTCTCCACGCCGCGCATCATCATGCACAGGTGCCGCGCCTCGCAGACCACCCCGACTCCGATCGGATCGACCGCGTTTTGAATCGTCGCGGCTACCTGATGCGTCAACCGCTCCTGCACCTGCAAGCGCCGCGCGAACATATCCGCCACGCGCGCAACCTTGCTTAGCCCAATCACCTTGTTCTTCGGAATGTAAGCAATGTGCATCTTGCCGAAGAAGGGCAGCAGATGGTGTTCGCACAACGAGAAGATCTCGATATCCTTGACGATCACCATCTCGTCGTAAGCCACATCGAAGAGCGCGTCGTTGAGCAACTCATCGACGTTCATTTGGTAGCCGGAGGTCAGGTC
>CAMPKL010000124.1 GCA_946887065.1 uncultured Bryobacterales bacterium | reverse complement strand
ACGACGATGAGCGTTCTAGTCAACGAAAACACTCGCATCCTGGTGCAGGGCTTCGGCCGCGCCGGACAGTTCCATGCCGAGCAGTGCATCGCCTATGGCTCCAAAGTCGTCGCCGGCGTCACGCCCGGCAAGGGCGGAACCGAAGCGCTGGGCGTGCCGGTCTTCAACACCGTCGAAGAAGCCGTCAAGGCAACCGGCGCGAACGCGTCGATGGTCTTTGTGCCGCCTCCGGGCGCGGCCGACGCCATTCTCGAAGCGTTCGACGCCGAGCTTCCGTTGGTCGTCTGCATCACCGAAGGCATCCCCGCGGCCGACATGATCGTCGTCAACGACGTGTTGAAGCGCAGCTCGTCGCGTCTGGTCGGCCCCAACTGCCCCGGCGTGATTTCGCCCGGCAAGTGCAAGATGGGCATCATGCCCGGACACATCCACAAGCCCGGCAAAGTCGGCGTCGTCTCCCGCTCAGGAACGCTGACCTACGAAGTCGTCGGACAACTCACCAAGATGGGCATCGGCCAATCGACCTGCATCGGCATCGGCGGCGACCCGATCATCGGCACCACCTTCGTGGACGCGCTGAAGCTCTTCCAAGACGACCCCGGCACCGAGGCGATCATGATGATCGGCGAGATCGGCGGCTCAGCGGAGGAAACGGCTGCAGCGTTCATCAAAGCGAACGTCACCAAGCCTGTCGCGGCGTTTATCGCCGGCGCCACGGCGCCTCCAGGCCGCCGCATGGGCCATGCCGGAGCGATTATATCCGGCGGCAAGGGTACCGCCAAAGACAAGCAAGCCGCCCTGGAAGCCGCAGGCATCGCAGTCGCCCCGTCGCCCGCCGAGATGGCTTCGACGCTGGCCAAGCTGCTCTAAGTTTTCAGTAGAAGTAAGAAAGAGAAACACCATGGCGTTGCAACGTACACTCACCATGATCAAGCCGGACGCCGTCGCGGACGGTCATTCGGGAGCGATCCTGGCCCATCTCGAAAGGGCCGGATTCAAGATCGTCGGCATGAAGAAGCTGCATCTCTCCCCGATGCAAGCCGGAGCGTTTTACGCGGTGCACAAGGCGCGTCCGTTCTACGGCGAACTCGTGCAGTTCATGACCGAAGGCCCGATCATCGCCGCCTGCCTTGAAAAGGAAGACGCCGTCAAAGCGCTGCGCGACGTCATGGGCGCCACCAATCCGGGCGAGGCCGCCGAAGGTACCCTGCGAAAGCTCTACGGCGCCAACATCGGCCGCAATGCAACGCACGGTTCGGACTCCGTCGAGAACGCCGCGATCGAGACCGCGTTCTTCTTCAGCGGCCTCGAACTCGTCGGCTAGTCCGCAGCAGTTCATTTCCACACTTATCTAGTCTCGCGACGTGATAAGCTCGCCTTCATGAAATCGCCCCGCTCTCGCCGTGATTTTTTGAGTGCGTCGATTGCCGCGCCTCTGGCTCTGTCGCTGGCCGCCGGATGCAGCTCCGAAGAATCCGCCGCGCCCGCCGAAGAGCCCGCGGCTGCCGCCAAGCATTACCCGATCGGCCTGGAACTCTACTCCGTCCGCCAGGCTCTGGCCGAAGACTTGATGGGGACCGTCGCCAAGGTCGCCGAGATCGGCTACGAGGTCGTCGAATTTTATCGCCCTTACTTTGATTGGACGCCCGAGTACGCCAAAGAAGTCCGCGCGCACATGGACAATCTGGGCATCAAGTGCCTCTCGACGCACAATCCTCCCGACGCCTTCATGGCCGAGGGCCGCGCCAAGGCGATTGAGCTCAACAGCATCATCGGCAGCCAATCCATCATCATGGCCAGCCCGCCGCCGGGCACCGTCGAGCGCCCCGCGCCTGGCCAGCCCGCTTCCGCAGGTACGGTGGAAGCCTGGCAGAAAGTCGCCGGCCTGTTGACCGAGGCGCAGGAAGCCTTCGCCGCCGCCGGACTGCGCGCCGGATATCACAACCATCAATACGAGTGGCGCAGCTTCGAGGGCGCCGCTGAAAATGGCCCGCGTTTCCCCATGGACGTGCTCGCCTCCGGTACTCCCGAGGGTGTGACCCTGCAGTTCGACGCCGGCACCTGCATGGAGATGGAGCGCGATCCGGTCGCTTGGATCACTTCGCACCCCGGCCGCATCCGCAGCGTTCACTGCAAGGACTGGGCTCCGGGAACGGAGGAAGAAGAGAAGGGCTACCGCGTACTCTTCGCCGAGGGCGTAACGCCTTGGAAGGAAATCTTTGCCGCCGCGGAAAGCGTCGGCGGAGTCGAATTCTACCTGCTCGAACAGGAAGGCAGCCGCTACGACGAGTTCGAAACAGCCCGCCGCTGCCTCGCGACCTGGAAGGAAATGCGAGCATAAGCCTCGGACATCGCAGGTCTTCACCCTACCGCCGCCGTACTAGCTAGGTGCTAGAGTGGACATGGGTCGGCTCGCTGAGCCGGAGCATTGCCATGAGTTCGGCTGCCGTCGCAGGGCCTCTACCGGCGGGTTGGCTACGCAATCCGCGCTTCGACCTCATCTTTATCTGGGTGATCGCCGGAGTCTCCGTGGCCGCGGGAACCATCTCCCAGCTGGGTCCGAACTTTTTCCCTATCATCTTGTTCCTAGACCTCTGGCTGCTTGGGTACCACCATGTCGTCAGTACCTTCACGCGCATCGCCTTCGACAAGAGCAGCCTTCTACAGCACCGCTTCCTCGTGTTCGGGTTGCCGATCATTGTTTTGGCGGGCGCCTTTGCCGTGGCCGACCTGATCGGCGTGTGGGCCCTGAGCAGCACATACCTTTATTGGCAATGGTTCCACTACACCCGCCAGAGTTGGGGAGTGAGTCAGGTCTACCGCCGCAAGGCTAACGGACTAGTGAAGGAACCCGACTGGCTGCTGAAGGCCGTCATCTACCTAGTTCCTCTTTGGGGTATCCTTCACCGGTCATGGCAGGCGCCGGACACCTTCTTGATGGTGGAGGTGAGGGTAATCCCAACGCCCGGCTGGCTGGTTGATGCTGCGGGCCTTTTGGCGATGGCCGCTCTCGCGGCGTTCTCTTATCGCCGATGGCAAGCGCACGCCCGGGGAGAAGGACCCAGCGCTCACACACAGTACCTGATTTCACACACCCTGGTTTTCCTCGTCGGCTACATCCTGATTCCAGACCTCACCTACGGCTGGTTGACGGTGAACGTCTGGCACAACGCGCAGTACATCCTGTTCGTGTGGATGTTCAACAACAATCGTTTCAAGGGCGGCGTAATCCCGGAAGCGAAGTTCCTTTCGACAATCAGCCAGTCCCGGAACAAAATCCAGTACTTCGTCTGCTGCTTTGCCATCTCAACGACCCTGTACTTCGCGCTGATTCGTTTCTCCGGCCAGATTCTAGCGATCGGCATCCCGTCTTTGATAGTGATTTATCAGGCGATCAACTTTCATCACTACATCGTCGACTCGAAGATTTGGAAAGTCCGGCAGCGCCCGATGCAGAAGGTCCTCGGCCTCGCCAAGTCCTAAAATTCCCGCCGCAATCGCTTTCGCTAGGGGCGCCGGCTCAGAAACGCACGTAGGGGGCCTCGGTCGCCTCGAAGTTGCCGAACCAAATCCAAAGCAGCAGGATGACCGCGCAAAACAATAGGTACGAACGGCGCCGATTCGATAGCTTCATTTCGTCCAAACTCCGTGCGCAATACTCGAGAGTATGAGGACAGAGGCGAGCGATGCTACCCGAATTACCGTCGCATTGACGTTGTGCCGTCGCGCCCACGGCAATACAAACGCCAGGCCAATTCCATGTCCAACGCCCCAAACAAGGAAACCTATAGAGAAATCGTGCCACAGCCCCATGAATACGAACGCGGCGATGAGCGCTAGTTTGGCCTGGGACGTCATTACGAGCAGCGGCAGATAAATGTGCTGCATAACGAAGTCCGCCATCGAGCGATGCCAGCGCCTCCAGAAATCTGATAGATCGCTCGCCAGGTGGGGCTCATTGAAGTTCTGCGGAACCTCAAACCCAAATAAGAGCGCTGATCCTTCCGCCATTCTTGAGTAGCCGTAGAACGTCGCGAATAGAAATCCGAAACCAGCAAGAGGTCCGGCCAAAAACTGCAGCAAGATTGTTCCGGTAAGGCCGCCGAGTCCAGGCGACTGAGCTGCCAGAGCGTCAATTACCCGAATCGCCGCGTTTATGAAACCGGCTATTGCGAACAGATATACGAAGCCCTCCAAAGTCCGATAGCAGCCCTCGCGATAGGCCGGAGCGGCGCCCTGCCGGAGCTGGTCCCAAGTCTGCAGCCCGCTGAAGACGGGACCGGAAGGCAAGGTGGCGAAGGAAAATGTCGCCATCAAGAGCGCCGGAAAAAACCGCTTCAGGGGCACAGCGCCCTTTAGCCCCGCCGCAACGGTCATCATTTGCCGGACGATAAAAAACGCGCTGCCGAGCCAAAGTATAGGAGCATCCGAAGCGAACCGAAGAACGTCCGGGAGAAACAGCAGCAGCAGAATCAGATACGGAATACGGGCCTTGAGCCGTCTGTTGTCGGTCGCGCATCCCGCGACGAAGATGCCGATGCTGAATACGAAACAGGTGAAGGCGAAGACCAATGCTAAGGGATGGACAATGAAAAGTAGAAAAATTCCTGGAGCCACCAGCCAGACCAGGCGATTCCTGTAGTCATAGGGGAACGCCACATGCGAGAGACCCACCGAGAGCAGGATGATGATCAGAAACGAGACAGCATCAATCATGCGCTCGCTCCGTTCCGTCGACGGTCAGTACGCCAGTGTCCAGCAAGTGCTGCGCCAAGATAGCCGTGGTGAGAGCTCCGGCAGGGTAAACCTCAATGTGGCCGTCGTCGTACCAGAACTTGTCTAGATCGGCCCGAACCTGTCCGTACAAGTCGAAGATGTGTGTTTGTTCCGGAATCCAGTCGGTCAGCGTTCGAAGGTCGCGAGCGGCGGGGGTGTAGCCATAGAGCGGCAATGGCAACAGCACTACAGGCACTCCGCGTCGAGCAGCCATATTGAGCATGGACTTCAGGATTTCCACTTCTCCCGCGCGGTAAGCTGCCTCGAAGTCGTAGGGATAGCTCCGAAATTTCGGTACACCCGCCTGCCAGTCTTTCAGAGTCCTATCCGCCGCACGCTCACTCATGATGATTTCGAGAGTTTCAATCATCTTGCTGGGCGCCGCATCGACTGCAGAATCGCCGTAGCTGAAGGCGAAATCAGCCGGCCATGTGGGTTCTCTCGTGAACGCAGCCTGATCGCAGGCTGCAAGTTGCCAACTGTCAGCCGGCTGACGGAGGAATTGGTATGCGAGTGCGCCAGCTCGAAGCACGATTCCGCGTAGTCTGAATCGCCATCGGTTAACCGATCCTTCGTCCTCGGAGAAAGGCATTGCGACGGACGGCAGTCGAAGGATCTGCTCGAATGTCATGAGGTTGATGTCACGCCGGAAAACGTATTGCTCGGGCGGGCCCGCAATTCCCCGTTGCGCCAGACGATTGACGCTCCGCTCAGTCATGAACATGACTTCGAGTGCGATCACCTGCGGAGTTCCCCGGTGTACCAGATAGTTCTCTAGCAAGGCTAGGCTTGCCCGCAGCGGGCTTTCCCCAAGGGCGATCCGCTCCACCGTCGGCGCGGCGCTCGGTAACGCATGGGCCAGCATCTGTTGCATTGCTATTGGATCGAGCGCAGCTCCCGTTCGGCTACTGCCGACGATCAAAATGTCTGCGGCGGGCGCTTCGCTGCGGCTGAGCAGCAGATTGCAGCGCGACAGCATCGTCGCGGGTCCACCGCGGTGTCGATCCAGCCAACCCAGTGCGATCAGGAGAGCGGCGACCGCACTAAGCCACAGGAGACGGTATATGACGTGATGCTTCAAATTTTGGGCTCGGCGAGGGCCTGGAGTGCGGGGCGGTCCAGCTTGTTATGAGGATTCATTGGTAGGGCGCCGAGAGCGACGATACGTTTTGGCAGCATGTAGTTCGGCAGGCCGAGCGTATCCGGGTCCAGCGCCGACGGCGCCCTTCCTTCGATGAACAGCACGAGCTCAGTCGGATGCTGCGCCGGATAGGCGATGACCGCCAGCGACTCGGTAGCGAGGTGACGGCGCAGCCGGTGCTCGATCTCCAGAAGCTCGATACGGTGCCCGCCGATTTTTACTTGTTGGTCTATGCGACCGAGATGATAGAGCCTTCCCCGCCGCCATAGCACGCGATCGCCTGTACGGTAAAAGGTCGTGCCGTCAGCGTCGGTAACGAAAGGTGAGGGAAGCATCTTGTCCGTGTAGCCCGCGAATCGCTGAGGGCCCGCCACCAGCAATTCACCGGCGCATTCATCGGGAGCGGTTGATGTCGGGACGATTGCCGACTCAACGAGCAGCGCCGTTTGACAGTCGGCGAACGGAGTGCCGATCGTGACGACGTCGGCTTCGGTGAGCTCAGGTTCACCTGACCAAAGCTGGGTAGTGACCGCAACTGTGCATTCCGTCGGTCCGTACGTATTCCAGAGTTGTGAGTTTGGAGCCGCATCGCGCCACGCCGCGGCCACTCCGGCCGTCAATGCCTCGCCGTTGTAGATGCTGAGACGAAGGGTTTGGAGCGAATTGTTGATTGGGACGCCATTGTTAAGGATGACCCGCGCTAACGACGGGACGGCGATCCAGACAGTAATCGATCGGCTGAAAATGAAGTGCGCTGGGTTAAACAAATCGACTCGCCGGGCCGGGCACAAGGTACAGCCGTTGAGCAGAGCTAGATAGATTTCCTCCACGCTGAAGTCGAATGAAAGCTCGCAGACCTGTGAGCAGACGTCTTCCTGCGTATAGGGGATTCCGGCGTCCATGTTATGGATGAAGGCCAACAGGTTGTCATAGGAAATCGGCACTCCTTTCGGTTCGCCAGTAGATCCTGAAGTAAAAAGCACATACGCTATGTCGCCGCCGGCGCCTGCTTGCCGCCACCAATTATCAGTCGGCGCATCACTGGAGTATTCAGCAGGCCTCGCGACCAACAGACGGGCCGCCTCGATGCCGAGGGCTTCCGCAAGCCCCAAGGTTTCCGGTGCGCATATCACGGTGCCTACGCCTGCCTGCGCAATGATGTTGCTTAAGCGACTGGGGGGGTAATTCGTGTTTAGCGGTACGTAGGCTCGGCCATGACTAATGGAGGCCCACATGGCCGCGTAGGCAAGAGCTGAGCGGTCGAGCAGCAATCCGATCGGTTCCCTACTGTTATGCGCTGTTTGTCCAAGGGCTCGGTGCAAGCCTGCGATCATGCTGCCGAATGCCGAATAGCTGAACTCGTGGACATGCTCTCGAACGGCGACTCGGTCGGCACACCTGGTTACTACGCCGTGCAGGCGTGTAAGCAGCGTCTGCCGGCTAGCCGTGAGCGACACTATGCAACCTGCCCCTTTAGATAGGTATAAAGCGTCTTCACGGAAGTGTAGTGAATCGCGTCGTCGAAGTCCGGATTCACGCCGAAGGACTCGTTGATGGCCAAAAAGACGCTCATAAATGTCAACGAATCCCAGGCGGCGACGGTCTCCATGGAATCCTCAGCGGTAATCACGGCATTCTGTCCCGCGCCATTGCTGCGCAGCGTATCCTGAATAACCTCGATTATTCTTTGCTCCAGCGGATCAGCCATAGATTCTTTCCTCCAGTGGACGAGCAAGCCGCTCGTATAGCTTGAGTTCTGGGCCATCCCAGGCATCGGTCGGACCGACTTGGTAGGAGCCCCTCTGGTTCAATTTATTTGCCGATCGCTTTACGCATAGGGCAAGATGTGATGCGGAGAGAAGTCCGAGCGGCTGCAGGATGGCGGCCCAGAATTTCTCTGGATCTTGGACGAGGTCCTCGTAAAGTACGGCACTACAGTTCCCGTGAGACTCAGCAACGTGGAGCAGATGCGAGTTGATCCTACTCCAAAGCCAGACGTTGCGCTGGATCGCCGACCAAGCAGGCCATCGCTCTGCGTCCTCGCTTCCTGGTTCTGGCTTCAGCCTGCCGAGCGAGATGAACTTTTCGCGATCGGTCAGCACTTTGGATTTGTCCGGCCACCCCGCCGGCTGGCGGTCTTCACCGCTCATGATTGTGGCCGATCGAACGAAGCCCTCGCACCGACGAAAGATGACCAACAAATTCGAATTCGCGTGCTGCCGCGCGAGTTGAGCCAGAAGCGGCGCATTGTAGAACGCGACGTCGATCAGGTTAGCCGCAGCGCCTGCTGCCTTCGATAATGTGGCGAAGTCTCGCCTCTCTGCGACTAGCTCCTCCGCATAGGCAGCGTCGTACCAGGCCTTGCGGTTGTGAAGGTTGATCAGTGGCAAGCGCGGTGTCTGCGTATCGCCCGGCAAGTGCCCTTCATGCAGTGCGACAACATTGTGGAGGCCATTAAGAGTAGTCGCGAGGAACATCGTCGCGGTGCGTCCGGTGCTCGCGCAGAAAGCAAA
>CAMPKL010000123.1 GCA_946887065.1 uncultured Bryobacterales bacterium | reverse complement strand
ACCTGTCCGAGGAGTTGCGGCTGGAGGACTTCGAAGTTCAGGAGGCGTCCGGCGGCGCCGAGGCCTTGAAGCGGCTTGAGAACGAAACGTTTGATTGCGTACTCGTCGATCTGATCATGCCCGACATGGACGGAATCGAGGTCTGCCGGCGCGTTTCCGAACTGCGGCGCGCCAGGCAGATCCCGACCATGCTGCTCATGCTGACGTCCCGGGAAAACAAAGACGACATGACCCGTGGTCTGGAGGCCGGGGCGGACGATTTCGTTGGGAAATCGAGCGATATCGAAGTGCTCAAGGCCCGTCTTCGAACGCTGCTGCGGCGCAAGTTCTTTCAGGAAGAGAATCAGCGAATCCTCGCGGAGATTCAAGCCAAGGAGCTAGAAACGGTTGAGGCTTTGGCCGCGCAGCGGGCCGCGGAGACGCGGGCGGCGCTGGTCGGCGAACTCGAGAAGACGAATCAAGAACTGCGGGAAACCCAGGCGCATCTCATCCAATCCGAGAAGATGGCGTCCCTCGGCCAATTGGTCGCCGGTATCGCCCACGAGGTCAACAATCCGCTGACGTTCGTGCTGAACAACGCGTTCACGGTCGATCAGCAAGCGGTGAAGATCTTGGTGGAGCTCGGGGACGACGGGCCAAAAGAGATACTGAGCCGCCTACATAAGATGCGCTCGCGGCTCGCTGATATGCACGAAGGTCTGGATCGAGTAAGGGACCTTGTCGTCAGCCTGCGAACGTTCTCAAGGCTCGATGAAGGTGAATTTAAAACGGTCGACGTTCACGAGGGCATTGATTCGGTTCTCATGTTTCTTCGTCACCAGACGGAGGGCCGCATTGAGATCGTGAAGCATTACGACGCTCCTCACACCCTCGACTGTTACGCGGGACGACTGAACCAAGTGATCATGAACCTGATTTCCAATGCGGTCGACTCTATTGATGGACCGGGGGTGATTACGATCGAGACTCGCCAACAGGGCCTGATGTTCGAGATTGCCATCCGGGATACCGGGGCCGGCATCCCGGAGCATGTGCGGCCGAAAATCTTTGATCCGTTCTTCACGACTAAGCCCGTGGGGCAAGGCACGGGCCTAGGTCTGGCGATTTCCTACGGCATTATTCGGGACCATAAGGGAGTCATTGAAGTGGCAAGCGAAGTGGGCCAAGGCTCCGAATTTACCGTTAAGATTCCCCTGCACCTCAAAGGAGCCATGGATGGCGACCAGAACCTCGGTGGCTAGCATACTCGCCGTAGACGACGAGCCCCAGATCCTCACGGCGATCGGCGATCTGTTGGAAGACGACTATGTGGTCGTTACGACAACAGATCCTCTGAGAGGTCTGCGGGATCTTGAAAGACAAAGGTTTTCCGTAATTCTCTCGGACCAACGCATGCCGCACTTGACCGGCGATGAGTTCTTGGCCAGGGCCCGCCGCGTTTCGGACGCGTCTCGCGTTTTAATCACGGGCTATGCGGACATCAGCGCAGCGCAGCGGGCCGTCAACTACGGCAAGATCTTCGCTTATGTGTCAAAACCTTGGGACCCGGTTGGCCTCAAGAAAGTTGTCGATGAAGGAGTTCAGCAACACCAACTGGTGCGCGACCTGGAGTTGGCCCACGAAAGAAAGCTCTCGCTGGACGCCGCACGAGCAGGGGTTTGGTCTTGGAATCCCGACACGGGCGACGTTATCTGGGACGAGACCATGCAACGACTGTACGGACTTGCCGATGATGCCTTCTGCGGGGTCTTCGAAGAGTGGACCAAACTCATTCACCCGGAGGATCTGCCGTGCTTCCGGGCGGCCGCCGGCGACGCGGTTCACAATGGATGCGAGTTTGACGCCACGTTCCGGGCTCTGCAAAGCGAGAATCATTGGCGGCACTTCCGCGCCCAGGCGATTCCGGTTCGCGATGACGGCGGCCGAGTCATTCGGCTGACGGGTCTCTGTTTGGATGTTACCGAGCAGAAAGAGACGGAGAACCGGCTCCGTCGATACGCCGACCGCCTGCAATCCGCCCAGCAAGCCCAGGCCCTACAGATCGAAGAGATCGACCGCCAGAAAAGACAACTCGAAAGGCGGACAGCGGAGTTGGATGCGTCGAACCAGGAACTCAAGAACTTCGCCGCTGTGGCCGCCCACGATTTAAAGGAGCCGCTGCGGACGATCGCCTTCCACACGAGCCTGCTGGAAGAAGACCTCGGTGAGCAAATGAATGGAGAGGCTCGGGCTCACTTACTGGCGATACGCAATCTATCGAAACGGCTCTCTCATCTGATCGACGCGATCTTGAACTACATGCGTCTCGGCCATGAAGAGTTGGCCCTTGTGCCGAGAAACCTGAACGAGATTGCACAGGACGTTGTGAATATACTCAATCCGCAATTGAACGATCACGGGATCCAAATCAAGGTGACGGAAGACTTGCCGATGGTGCTCTGCGCGCCCGACTTGATCGGAGAGGTCTTTCACAATCTAATTACGAACGCCCTCAAGTACAACAATAAACCTGAAAAACTGATTGAAATCGGAGCGGAAAAGACTGACGGAATTGAAGCGGAAGCGTTCGCGGTAATTCGAGTCAGCGACAATGGAATCGGCATCGATCCGGCGCACACTGACCGCATATTTCAAATGTTTCGCCGACTGCACGGCCGCGACGAATTCGGAGGGGGTACCGGGGTGGGACTCACAACCGTGAAACGCATTGTCGAGTTGCATGGCGGCCGCATCTGGTTTGAATCCGTGCTCGGCCAGGGCACGAAGTTCCGCTTCACTCTCCCGCATGCCGGCTCTGACGAGTAGTCCGCGCGGCAGGTTGGCAGCTTTAGGAAGCGCTACAACAGTTCGCGTACGTACTTTTCCTTCGCAAGGCGCCAGAAAACCACGAGGAAAGCGGTGAGCGGGATGGCCAGGATCATGCCGAGAATGCCGGAAAGGGCCGTGCCCCAGAAAAAGATGGCCACGATGATCGCCATCGGGTGCAAGCCCGTTCGGTCGCCCATGATCTTGGGCGTGAGGAAGTAGGCTTCAATCGTTTGCACGATGGCGAAAACGACCAAGACGAGACCAACCCGGACCCAACCGCCGTCGGGTTGCAGCAACGCCAAGGGCAGCGCCACGCCGAGGCCGACGATATTGCCCAGGTAGGGAATGATGTTGAGGAAGCCCAGCAGGAGCCCGATCACGAATCCGTAGTCCAGCCCAGCTATGGAGAAGCCGACCGCGAACAACAGGCCTTGTAAGAAGGCGATGATGATCTGACCGCGGAAAAAGGCGACGATGATGACGACGAACTGGTCAATCAGGTAAATCAGGTCGTCGCGGGTCCCGGGCTTGAGAAAGGGTAAGTGGTTCTTGAGGCGGGCCAAGTGCAGGCCGTCGGCCATGACGAAGAAGCCGAAGTAAATCGGCAGCACGAACCAGGCCAGCGCCGACCCAATCAACGAAAGAATACCGGCGCCTGCGGACAGCGCGCCCGCGCCGAAGCTACGCAGCCCCGCAGCAAGCTGGGTCCGGCCTCCTTCGACGGCGGCGTTGAGCGCGTCGTCGAGATTGTGGCGTTCCAGGAAGGCGATGACTTCAGGTAGTTGTGAGCGAAGGTTCTGGTTGGCCGCATCGATAAGTTCAGGCAAGCGTCGAACGAGTTCATTGCCTTCTTCGACCACCTTGGCGCCGAAGAGCCAGCCAAAGGCGCCCAGCGGAATCAGAATGGACAGGAACAAGACAGTGAGAGCCAGGGGACGGCCTAGGCCCGCTCGGCGCTGAAGCAGGTCGAAATAAGGCCTGAAAACCAAAGCCGCGATGGCCGCGACCGCCAGCGGCATGAAGACGCTCGAGAACGCCGCCAGAAAGTAAGCGAGCAACCAGAAGAAAAACGCGACGGCGGCCAAAATGACGCACGCCGCCAGGATGGTTATAGCCACGGCAATGGTATTGCGCTGGCGTTCTGATAGCTCAAGATCCATGAAAATACGTTGAATCGAGAGAGTAACACTCCGCCTCCGGAAAAGCTGTACAACAATCGTGTTCTTTACCTTGGGCGCCGTACAATTGCGCGAAGCGCTTAGGCGGGCGGACAGTGCGGAATCCCGCCCCCAGGGCAGCGCTTTTATGAGGGGCTCCCGTGCTTAAACGCAGCAAACTCAACAGCATCAAGCGTGCCGCCAGCCGGGGTGACTGGTCGGTCGTCGGAGCTATCTATCTCGATCTGTGTGTGGAGGCGGAATCGGACAAGTTGCGCCTCGATTCGTTGGCCCCGTACGTCCGGTTGCGCGATCCGGAGCAGCTGATCCAGATGGTCGACGAGGCTTTCGGCGCGGACACCGGCGACGGATCTTGACCCGCGGCGACCTATGAGAAATTCCTGGTGGCGCAAGCCGTCGGTACTGGCCACCTCAGTAATTCCTGGCGACGGCCTCGGGTAGTTCTCCCGGCGCACTGCCCGGCATTTTTGAAGCATCCTCATTTTTGCCCCCCATGATGACCCCGACCGCCGTTCCGGCAGAGCCCGCTGAAGACGCTGGGACAGTCCGATCCCCGGAGATCCCGGCCGTTGAGAGGCGGCGCTATCGGCGATTTTGGGTCGGGCTGAATGTTCGCGTGTACTGGCAAGACGAGCAGGGGCGGCAACGCGAAGCGCCGGCGTTGTTGTGCGACGTTTCGGCCGGCGGCTTCGGTATCGAACTGCAGGATCGGTTGGAAGTGGGCACGTTGGTCACGGTGCGAACGATGGTCAATTCGCCGCGCTGCGAAGTGCGGCACATGCGAGCGAACGACAAGCGCGTCTTGATTGGGGTGAAAGTATTGCCGTCCGACGACGGCAGCAGGCACGAAGAGTCGTTGGAAAAGCTGGCGGCGGCGTTGGCCGCGACTAGGCGAACGCGACGGGGCGACTGAGACGACGAAAGGCGGACCCGCCGGTCCGCCTTTGCGATCGGACGAAGAGAGTCGATCTACTTGGCCGCGGCGAAACGCTTGGCGACCTCGGCCCAGTTCACGACATTCCAAAAAGCGGAGATGTAGTCGGGGCGGCGGTTCTGGTAGTTCAGATAGTAGGCGTGCTCCCAAACGTCGAGTCCCAGGATTGGCGTACGGCCTTCCATTAAGGGTGAATCCTGATTCGGCGTGGATTCGACCGTCAGCTTGCCGCCATCCACGCTGAGCCAGGCCCAGCCGCTGCCGAAACGGTTTGCCGCAGCGGCGCCGAACTGCTCTTTGAACTTGTCGAAGCTGCCGCAGGCTGCGTCGATTGCGGAGGCTAGGTCGCCGCTCGGGGCGCCGCCGCCGTTGGGGGCCATCACAGTCCAAAACAGGGAGTGGTTGGCATGGCCGCCGCCGTTATTCCGGATGGCGCTGCGAATGCCTTCGGGTACGGCGGCGAGGTTGCTAATCAGATCTTCAATGGACTTTGATGCGAGGTCCGCATGACCCTCCAGAGCTGCATTCGCCTTGCTGACGTAGGCGGCGTGGTGCTTGCCGTGGTGAATCTCCATCGTGCGGGCGTCGATGTGGGGTTCGAGCGCGTCGGATGGATAGGGTAGTGCGGGTACGGAATATGCCATGTTGAGTTCTCTCCTTTAAGCCGGTACGGGTAGGTCCCAGTTTAGAACATGACTCTGAAGAGGTTCCTAACGCTACACTTGGCCTTTACGTCGTAACCTTGAGAGCACGGTCGCCGTCGAGGCAAGTAGGCTAATGAACTCGCGGGCGGCGAGGCCTGAAGTTTCGCTTGCCGCCGGTTATGGCTATCAAATAGAAGTCGTTCTATGCAGGCAGTTTACATCCCGTTGGGTAGGTTTTGGAGCGTTTCTCCGGCGCTGCCCCAGCCGTCCAAAGACCCGCGTCCGTCCGGTCCCGTTGAAGTTCCCAAACCGCACGGTCCCAAGAAAGGCGGTTCGGCCAAGTGGCTCGTGTTGGCCGCTGTTGTGGCCGGCATTGGGGTTTGGGCTCTGACGCGCACCGGCGGGCCGCCAGCCGGCCCAGGGCCGCTGACCGCGGTGGCGGCGACGGGCGAACTCTCGAAGACGCTGCGCGTCGGCGGGTCAGTCGAGGCCAGGAACTACGTCGCGATCCGGGCGCCGCAGATGCAGGGACCGCGCGATGCGGGCAATTCAGAGTTGACGCTGAAGACCCTTGCTGAACCCGGGGAGATGGTGAAGGCCGGCGATGTGATCGCCGAATTTGAATTGCAGTGGCTCATCGATCACGTGGATGACACCAATTCGAATGTAGTTCAGACCAAGGCCGACGTCGAAAGACAGCGGGCGCAAAACATGATCACGCGCGAGACCGACCGCCAGGCGCTGCAGCAGGCGATCGCCGAAGCCGAAAAGGCCAAGCTCGATCTGCGGACCGCGCCGGTGAAATCGGAGATCGAGGCTGAAATTCTCAAGAACATGGCGGCCGAGACGGCAGCGACGGCGAAGGCGTTGCAGGAAGAGTTCGACACGAAAGAGAAGGTCTACGCGGCCAACCTGCGCGTCGCCGAACTCACTGCGCAAGGGCAGAAGCTGCACTTGGAGCGTCATCAGAACGACCTTGAGAAGATGACCGTCACGTCGCCCCTCAACGGATTGGTGGTGATGGAAACGGATATCCGCAACGGTCAACCGACACAGACAGCCGAGGGCGACCAGATCCGTCCGGGCCGTTTGTTCATGCGGGTCGTCGATGTTTCCAACATGATCGTCAACGCCAGCGTAAATCAAGCCGATGTGCAATCAGTTCGCATCGGCCAGAAAGCGAAGGTGCGCTTGGATGCGTATCCCGATCTGGTCTTGGACGGTCATATCACGGGCATGGGGGCGATTGCCGGGCAGGGCGGAGACCCCTTCCGCCGCAGCGGCTCGGGCCTCTATCTGAAGACAGTGCCGGTGGAAATTGCGATTGACGCTCAGGATGAACGAGTGCTGCCGGATCTTTCGGCTAGCGCGGACATCCAGCTGCAAAAGATCCCCGCCGAAGTGATCATTCCCCGGTCGGCGGTGAAAGGCGACAGCGCTGAGCGGCACGTCGTTTACGTTCGCGGCCCTCAGGGCTTCGAGCCGCGTCAGGTGGAATTGGGCGATTATAACGATACGCACGTAATCGTCACGGCCGGTCTTGAGGCGGGCGAAGAGGTCTTGCTCAGCGAGCCGCCTCCTTCTACTACCTAGAGTTTTTCCCGTCTTTTGCGGCGCAGTCGCGATGCCGTCGCCCCGTATCCAACTGATTCTCGCCGCTGCCGCCGCGTTCCTAGCGGCACTGCTGCTCAGTTGGAGCCCGGTCGGCAGCCAATTCGACCGATGGGCTTACGACGTGCTGCTGCGTGCACGGCCTCCCGAAGCAAGAAAGTCCCGGTCGGTGATTGTGGCCATCGACGAGGCTACGCTGGCCAACTCCGGGGGGATCATAGGGGTCCGGGAGCCGCTGGCGCGAGCCTTGCGAATCCTGACTGAAAATCAACCTTCCGCGCTGGCCTTGGATATCGTGCTCGCGGAGCGCCGCGAGGAGCAAGCGGATACCGAACTGGCTGCCGTGCTGGCTGCGGCGCCGAACGATGTGCTGGCAGCTTATCTTCGCGCGTCCGGGGATGGTTGGGAGGGCCCGCGGGAAGACTTCGCCGTGCATGCGTCCGCCCAAGGGCATGTGCATGCCGAACCCGATATCGACGGCGTTTGCCGGCGGATTCTGCTGGCGAAGGTTTCGGGCCGGGAGCGATTGTGGGCGATCGCGCTGGAAGCCTTTCGTTTGGCTCGCGGCGAGAAATATATCGTTGAGACCGAAGACAACTTGCTGGTCGGCGACACGCTGCTGCCGGCGCCGGCCCGGGCGGAGCGCGAGCTGCTGATTCGTTACCCCCGCCAGCCTGTGGAGCGGATTTCGATGCAGCGCATCCTGGAGGATCCCGAATCCGCCGAGGCCGTTCGCGGTCGAGCGGTCTTCGTCGGCGTGCTGGTGTTGGCGGGGACGGATCGCTACCTAATGACGCCGTACTCGGATGGACAGCCGCTGTCGGGCGTCGAAATCAACGCGGCAGTCTACGAGACGCTTGCAAGCGGCGAATTTTTGGTCCCGATGGGATCTTCCGCTTCCTTGCTGACTTCTATCTTGATTGCCGCGCTCCTGGCGACAATCTTGTGGTTCGTCCGGCGGGCGGGGACGGCTTGGGTGATCGGCGTGGCCCTGGCGGCGCTTGCAGCAGTTCAGGCGATTCCCTGGATAGCGATGGAACGGAATGTGGTCATGCCGGCCGCGGAGTTGCTGTTTCCCGCTTGGGCCTGCACGTTGGCGGGCGGTGCGCTTTCGTTGACCCTGTTGCGCAGCCGGTTGGATAAATCCGAGCGTCAGAACGAACGCTACGAGAAGGCCGTCCATTACATTACTCACGAGATGAGGACGCCGCTGACGGCAATTCAAGGTTCGAGCGAGTTGATGGGGCGCTATGACCTCTCCGAAGATAAGCGCAAGCAAATGAGCGATGTGATCTTGAGCG
>CAMPKL010000122.1 GCA_946887065.1 uncultured Bryobacterales bacterium | reverse complement strand
AACCGGGTCCGCCGCGCCGTCAGTCGGGCCAGCGCTTAGATCCAGTTGAGACTCTTTGTCGGAATCGTCATCCTCGTCCGGCGACTCCGGCGAGTCGTCTTCCTCGTCGATCGTTTCCGTCTCGGTGATGTCGTCGGTATCGAGTTTCTTTAGAAAACGATCTACCGTTTCTGTCGATCCTTCTGGCTCACGGATTTCGTCGTCCACTTCCCCCCCAGGAGCTGCGGTCTTCCTATTTACGTTACTCGCGGGCAACGCTGAAGTGCAGCGGACCAACCTCTAACAAGCGTCTCCATTCTACAACAGCGCTCAACAACGCGGGCGCGGCGAGCGCCTTGGTTCCTTACCAGGAAAACGCCTAGACCGCGCGCGCCGCCGAAAGCTTCCTCTCCAACTCCATGCGTTTGCTCAATAGATCAAGCGTCAACTTGCGGTCGCCTTGACGTTCGGCCTCGGCGATCTCCCGGCGAACCTCCCGATAGTCGTTCTCCCAAGCCTGCTTGTGCAGCGCCGCCAACGCTTGCCGCCCTTCTTCCATCGAAGCCTCATGCCTGTCGCGATCGAACACCAGGTGCTGTAACAACTCGCGGTTCGCTGCGTCGAGCCTTCCTTCCACGGCCGAGAAGTCGAACTGCGGCTGCGCCTCCGCGGCCGCCCGAAGCGCGGTCAACAGAGGCGCAACCGGAAGCGACTGCCTGCGAGCCAGTTCGTCCGCCTCCTCCAGCATCTCGCCGCGCGCCGCCGCCGATTCCAGCAATAATTCCAGCAACAGCCGCTCGCTGGCGCTCAGCGTCTGCTTCGGCCCGCGCAACGGCTGCTTGCGGCGCTCCGTCGCCGCCCTGCGGAACTCCTCCAATAACAGGCCTTTGCTGACGCCCAGATGCGAAGCCAACTCCTCGGCAAGGGCAACGCGCTTGAGCTGATCCGGAATCAAATTGACAGCGGGCCGTAGCGCTTCGAACGCCTTCATCCGTCCGTCCGCCGTCTTCAGATCAAACTGCGATCGCGTCCGGTCCGCCAGCCAGGTGAAGTAGCTCGGGGCCTTATCCAGCAAGCGTTGGTAGGCCTCGCCCCCCTGCTCGCGGCAAAACTCATCGGGATCTTTTCCCGTCGCTAGCGCCAGAACGCGGATTTCCAGACCTTCCTGCAGCAGCGCTTCGATCGAACGCTGTGCCGCTGCTTGGCCCGCTTCGTCCGAATCGAAATTGACGATCACCGTGTCCGACAGACGCCGCAACGTGTGCGCGTGTTGAGGCGTTAGGCTCGTGCCGCAACACGCGACGGCCTCGGCGACTCCTGCCCGGGACACGCCAATGACGTCCATGTAGCCTTCCACCAAGGTGACCCGATTGTGCCTGCGGATGCCCTCTTTCGCCCGGTGCAAATTGTAAAGAACCGTCCGCTTGTTGTAGATGGGCGACTCGCGAGAGTTCAGATACTTGGGGTCTTGCCCATCGCGCAACGCTCGCGCCCCGAAGCCTATGACCTTGCCGGTCTGCCCGTGAATGGGAAACGTAATGCGGTCGCGGAAGAAAGCATAGATGCCGGGCCGCCCCTCGGCCCTTCCCGCCAGGCCGCAATCGACCAGCGCGTCTTCGCTCAATCCCTGTCCGCGCAGCAAGTCGATGAGCCCGTTTCCCGCCGGCGCATAGCCGATGCCGAATTCGTCGACCGTCTCTTTGTCGATTCCCCTGCCTTTCAAGTAATTGCGCGCTTCTTCTCCTTCCGCCGTCATCAGCCGTTCCGAGAAATGCTTCTGAGCGATCTCGTGCGCCCGAAACATCGCTTCGCGGGCCGCAGCTTCCGAATCCGCTGCCGCCGGATCGCGGCGCTCCGGCATCGCGATTCCGTTTTGCTCGGCCACCACGGTGAGGGCCTCGAAGAACGAGAGTCCTTGGTGCTCCATCACGAAGTTGAATACGTCGCCGCCTTTGCCGCAACCGAAGCACTTGAAAATTTGCAGCCGCGCGTGCACCGAAAACGACGGGCTCTTCTCGGAGTGAAACGGACACAGCCCAACCCAGCGGTCAGGGCCGCTCTTTTTCAGGCGCACGTAGTCGCCGACGACGCGAACAATGTCGACTTGACCCTTGACCTGTTGCGCGAAGTCCATCCGCCCTATACCGACAAGCCGAGTAGTCGATCCACGCGTTGGGAAACGTCCGCGAGATAAGCGCGGTCTCCCGCCTCAAGCTCTACGGTCGCCGTGCCCGCGTAGCCGACCTCGCGCAGCGCCGCGCTTACCGCTGGCCAGTCGACTCCGCCCTGGCCCGCATCGCCCAGGTTAGTGAAGCCTTCTGCACGCGAATAGTCCTTCAGGTGAACCTTAACCAGCCTGTCCCCAATCGCCCGTATCCACTGCTCAGGCAAGCCATAGTGAACGACATTGCCGACATCGAAATAGGCGCGTATCAACGGGTGCTGAAACTCGTCGATGTACTGAACGAAGTCGCGCGGCGTCAGCAAGAACTTATTCCATACCTCTTCGATGGCGATCGTCACATTCAATCTCTCGGCGATCGGCAACACATGCTCGCGAATCGCTTGCTGCGAGCGCTCCCACGCCTGCTCATACGTCGTGTCGGGGCGCACGACCGCCGGAACCAACAGCACCGTATCCGCGCCCCACAGCTTCGCCTGGTTCAGCGACGCGGAGACTCCTTCCACGCTGGCCGTCACGTCCGCGGCCTTCGGGCTCGACAACGGGTAGGCCCAATGGGCCATGTTCATCACCGAGTGAATCCGCAGACCTGCTAGGTCTGCCGCATCCTTGATCTTCTGCGCCTCTTCCATCGAGTCGACGGTTTGCGCCTCCATCGACGGGAAGCCGACATCCACCGCGAGCCGGAAACGGTCGGCGTACGACAGTTCCTTCGGCAACATGGAAATCAGAACCGCTTTGGAAATGCCGCGCGGCGATTGCCCGAGGACCAATCCTGGCCCTGCTGCCAGCGCGGCGGCACACGACAAGAAACTGCGCCGGGTCACCATGGCGACAGTTTAGCGGAAGGGCTGCCTAACCGGCGTTTACACTACGCCGATCGCATTGAGGAACACGACGGAAATGCCGACCGGCACCACAAAACGAAGCAGCGTCAGCCAAATGTTATAGAAAATTTTGAACTTGCTTCCTGACAGAAAGTGATCGTGGCGAATCTCGTCCGGCATCCGCCACCCGACGAACAGCGACAGCCCGATGCCCGCCACCGGGAACATGAAGTTCGAGACGATGTAGTCCAGTTGGTCGAGGAAGCCGAAGAAGACGCCGCCTTCCACCCCGCCCAGCGCAGACGGCACGCCGTACAGAAATATCGCCGTACCGGCGACCGCCGCCGCTTTCCTGCGCTCCCAGCCGAACCTGTCGATTAAGAACGACACCGGCACTTCCAGCAGCGAGATCGAGCTCGTCAAGGCAGCGAAGACCAGCAGGATGAAGAACACCGTCATCAACAAGGCGGCAAACGGCATCTGCGACATGCCTGTCGGGATACTTGCGAACAGCAATCCCGGTCCTTGCCCCGGCGACAATTCCGGGTAGGTGAAGATGATCGGAAAGATCACCAAACAAGCCAGCAGGGAAACGATCGTATCCAGCGCGCAAATCTGCAGCGTGGAACCCATGATGTCGTCGTCGCGCTTGAGATAGCTGCCGTACGTCAGCATCGTACCCATGCCGACTGACAAACTAAAAAACGACTGTCCCAACGCTGCCAACAGCGACGACGCGTGAAATTCTTCCGGGCGGATACCCGCCGAGAATTCCAAACCTCTATCGAAGCCCTCCAGAAAGTACGAGCGTACGACCAGCCCCGCCAGCATCACCAACAACGCCGGCATCAAGATCCGCGACCATCGGTCCAGACCGCTCGATACGCCGCCCA
This sequence comes from uncultured Bryobacterales bacterium, assembly GCA_946887065.1. Next base: position 4,618 of record CAMPKL010000122.1, on the reverse strand, counting down.
GCACGACCGCGATCGTCAGGCCCATGAAGGCGAGATGCCAAGACACATTCACGCCTGCCGAGGCCACTGTCTGGCTGAATACGTCAGCGTAAACAGTGCCGGCCATTGTCAGCGCACCGGTCATCGAAAGGTAGGCATAGTACATCGCCCAGCCCGCGATCACGCTGTAGTAGCTCAGCAACGAAGACGCGGCCGCCACTGAAAGCCAACCGAAGCTCGTCCAGAAGCTGCCCTTGTGCGTCAGCGCCTGAATCGCGCCGACGGGCGACTTCTGGGTCGCTCGTCCGATGATGATCTCGCCGGCCATCAATGGCACGCCGACGAAAATCACGCACATGAGGTACGCCAAGATGAAGGCGCCGCCGCCATTCTCGCCGGCAACGTAGGGGAACTTCCAGAGATTTCCCAGCCCGACCGCCGAACCAGCGGCAGCCAAGATGAAACCGACCTTCGAACCCCACTGCGCGCGTGGTGCTGTCACTGGCTAAACCTCAACAAAACGAAAATGTACCATAGCCCATCGCAGCGCTACTGCTACAGTTCCGTCCACTCCGTGATCGACTGTGGATAATCGTCCGCGAGAAAATCCGAAATGATCGCGACCGAATCCGCCCCGGCGTCAAACGCCTCCCTCGCGTTCAGTCGTGCGATGCCGCCGATAGCGACCAGCGGCTTCGAAGACAGCGGCCGCAGCCGCGCTAACTCCGCGAGCCCCACCGTAGGGTCGGGGTTCTGTTTCGAGGTCGTCCCAAATATCGGACCCAGAGCCAAGTAATCGACCGGCTGTCTGTCGCCTGCCCGCAACTGCGCCTCGTTATGCGTCGAATAGCCGATGAACAATCGCCCTCCCGCGATCTTGCGTACTTCCTCGGGCGGCAGGTCGTCTTGGCCGACGTGCACGCCGTCCGCGCCGACCATCAAGGCAATATCGACGCGGTCGTTGATGATGTACTTCGCTCCCGACTCTTGAACCAAACGTCCCAACTCGGCCGCCAATTCGTAATCCGCCCGCGTGTACGCTCCCTTGTGACGCAACTGCAACCAGCCGACGCCGGCGGCGAGCAGCGCTCGCGCCACGTCCATTGAGTCGAGACCGCATTGGACGATCCATAGCGGATCCAAGATCGGATAGAACCGAGGCGGCTTCAGCATTCAGAAAGGATATCGTGGCGGAGCATTTCCGCCGCAATCCCGGGCGCCGTGCTCTGCTAATCTTACTCGCGGGTCACCAAATGCAAATCATTCAATCCGGCGAGATTTTCGATGTCGTTGTCGTGGGCTCCGGGGCCACTGGCGGTTGGATGGCGAAGCATCTCAGTGAAGCGGGGCTGAAGGTCGCCCTGCTTGAGGCCGGACCCAAGGTCACTCCGGCGGAATTCACCGAACACCAGCAGCCGTATGATTTGCCATACCGCGGCGCCTCTCCCGAGATTGCCCGCAACCGCCCCATCCAGTCGATGAAGTACGCCTGCGTCGAGTCGAACTACAAATGGTTCGTCGACGACATCGAAAATCCCTACACCACGCCCGCCGACAAGCCCTTTCAGTGGACCCGCGGCCGGGTGCTCGGCGGCCGGACACTGACTTGGGGCCGCCAATCTTATCGTTTCAGTTCGATGGATCTCGCTCCCGCCAGCCACGACGGGTTCGGCGAAGATTGGCCCGTGACCTACGACGAACTCGTCCCCTACTACGAAAAAGTCGAGCGCTACGTCGGTATCAGCGGCAGCGCTGAAGGCCTGGCGCAACTGCCCGACAGCATCATGCAGCCGCCGATGGGCATGAACTGCGGCGAAAAGCATGTGCAGAGCAGCGTCCAGAAGAAACTGGGCCGCCGGGTCATCATCGGCCGCGTTGCCGCGCTGACCCAAGATCTCAACGGCCGCAAGGCTTGTCACTATTGCGGTCCCTGCCACCAGGGCTGCGCTACCTTTTCGTACTTCTCCAGCCCATGGACGACCGTTGCCGATGCGCTCAAGAGCGGCAACTGCACACTGGTCACAGACGCCGTCGTCTCTCACATCGAAACTGATCGCAACACCGGACTCGCCCGAGGCGTCGCCTACTTCGACCGCGTCTCGCGTCAGCCCCGCGAGCTTCGCGCCAAAGCCATCGCGCTCTGCGCCTCAACGCTGGAATCGACCCGCATCCTGCTCAACTCCGGCGACGGCGTCTGCAACTCCAGCGGCGCCCTCGGACGCGATCTCCTGGACCACGTCAGCGGCGGCGCCACCGGCAAGTTGCCCATCAAGGAACAGTCGAAGTGGGTTGGCGCGCCGCGCCGCCCCAACGGCCTCTACGTCCCGCGCTTCATCAATCTCGACCGTCCGCACACCAACGGCATGATCCGCGGCTACGGCTATCAGGGCAGCCACGGCTCCAGCTACGGCAGCGCCTCGGCCATCGCCTCGCGCCCCGGCTTCGGCGCCAAGTTCAAGAACTCGATTCACCAGGACGACGACTGGTATCGCATGAGCCTGCGCAGCTTCGGCGAGTGTCTGCCGCGCTGGGAAAATCACATCGCGCTCGATCCGGAAGTCCGCGACGCGTGGGGCATTCCGGCCCTACGCATCAGCGCAACATGGAGCGATAACGAACTCGACCTCTACCGCCACTCCACCGAGCAAGCCAAAGAGATGCTGCACGCCGCGGGCGCGGACGACATCCGCGAGTCCTACCAGAAGCCCTACTGGCCCGGCGGCACCACGCACGAGGTCGGTACGGCCCGCATGGGTAAGGACCCTCGCAAGTCTGTGTTCAACCAATGGAACCAGGCGCACGACGTGAACAACATCTACTGCACAGACGGCGCCGCCTTCGTCTCCGTCGCCTGTCAAAACCCGACGCTCACCATGATGGCGCTCACCGTTCGCGCCGGCGATCACATCATCGAGCGCGCTCGCCGCGGTGACCTCGCCTAACATGGCCGCATCGACTCTGCTAATCTGACCCCCGTAAACCATGCAGATCATTCAACCCGGTGAAGTTTTCGATGTCGTCGTCGTCGGCTCTGGCGCGACGGGCGGCTGGATGGCCAAGCATCTCAGCGAAGCGGGCCTCAAGGTCGCCGTCTTGGAAGCCGGCCCCAACGTCACCCCGGCCGATTTCACCGAGCACCTGCAGCCTTACGACCTGAAATACAGGAACTTCTCGCCCGAGGTTGCCCGCAACCGCCCGATCCAGTCCATGAAGGGCGCCTGCGAAGAGTCCAACTACAAATGGTTCGTCGATGACATCGAGAACCCCTACACCTATCCAGAGGGCCGGAAATATCAATGGACGCGCGGCCGCATGCTCGGCGGACGCAGCCTCACTTGGGGCCGCCAGTCCTATCGCCTCAGCCCCATGGACCTAGCGCCTGCCAGCCGTGACGGATTCGGCGAAGACTGGCCCATCACCTACGAAGAACTCGTCCCTTACTACGAGAAGGTCGAGAGGTACGTCGGCCTCAGCGGCAGCGCCGACGGTCTGCCGCAAATACCCGACAGCATCATGCAGCCGCCCATGGGCATGAACTGCGGAGAGAAGTTCTTCCAGCAACGCGTCGAGAAGGCTACCGACAAGCGGGTGCTAATCGGCCGCGCCGCCGTCTTGACTCAAGATCTCAACGGCCGCAAGGCCTGCCACTACTGCGGACCGTGCGACCACGGCTGCGTCACGGGCTCCTACTTTGCAAGCCCTTGGACGACCATCGCCGACGCCGTCAAGACCGGCAACTGCACCATCATCACCGATGCCGTCGTTTCGCATGTTGAAACCGACCGCAACACCGGTCTTGCCCGCGGCGTGGCCTACATTGATCGCCTCACGCGCCAACCGCGCGAGATTCGCGCCAAGGCCGTCACGCTCTGCGCTTCGACTCTTGAGTCGACCCGCATCCTGCTCAACTCCGGCGAAGGCTACTGCAATTCGAGCGGCGCGCTGGGGCGTTACCTCATGGATCACGTCACGGCCAACACGTCCAGCCGATTGCCGATCAAGGAGCATGCCGTCTGGGCGGGCGCGCCGAGCCGCCCCAACGGGCTTTACATTCCCCGCACGCTCAACCTCGATCGCCCGCACACCAACGGCATGATCCGCGGCTACGGCTACCAGGCTCGCCACGCCATCCGTTACGACAACGTGTCGGCAATCGCCGCCCGGCCCGGTTTCGGCGCCTCGTTCAAGAAGGCCGTCCATAGCTTGGACACTTACGTCTTTACGCTCGACAGCTACAGCGAATGTTTGCCGCGCTGGGAAAACCAAGCGACTCTCGACCCGTACGTGCGCGACGCCTGGGGCATTCCCGCGCTGCACATCAACGCGACCTGGAGCGATAACGAGATGCAGCTCTGGCATCACTCGATCGCCATGGCGGAAGAGATGCATCGGGCCGCCGGCGCCGAAGACATTAGGCTTCCCAAAGAACCCACCCTTCCCGGCGGCAAGACTCACGAAGTCGGCACGGCCCGCATGGGCAAAGACCCGCGCAAGTCCGTTCTCAACGAATGGAATCAGGCGCACGACGTAAGAAACGTCTTCTGCACCGATGGCGCCGCCTTCGTTTCCGTCGCTTGTCAGAATCCGACGCTCACCATGATGGCGCTCACCGTTCGCGCCGGCGATCACATCATCGAGC
>CAMPKL010000121.1 GCA_946887065.1 uncultured Bryobacterales bacterium | reverse complement strand
GGTTGAAGTAGACGTAGTCCGGAAGATCGTGGACGCGAACCCACTCGATCGACTCATTCGTGCGGAACGACTCGCGAACCGGCTCAAGCATGGGCCCTCGGTCCAGATCTGCGAGTGGCAGGTCATGCAGGTCTTGGTCGGTGGGATTCCCGCGAAAGTACTCTGTTCGACCGAGGTGTGGCAGTGCAAGCAATCAATGCCCAAGCCTTTCACATGATGTTTGTGACTGAACGGCACCGGCTGATCAATGGGCATATTCTGCTGCGTGTTGTAGGGCGATTTCGCCACCGTCAACAACGCCGTTAAGCCTCCGCCGGCTCCCAATACGATGGCGAGCAAGGAGAGGCGCGCGATCATGTTCGCGCTGGTATGAAACAGCTGTGCCATCTACACCCCGCCCTTTAGATGGACCCCTGGCGGGAGTCCCGCCTGCAGGTCGAAACCACAGATTAGCGCTAGGCCAAAGTTACTGTCAAACAAGAAGAAATCCTAAATGCCAGGAATCTTGCCCGGCGACGTGTTTCGGGCGCTCCGGCCCAGTTAGCTCATCGGCGCTCGGCGACCCGTGGTAGACCAAGTCGTCGCCGACGCTCTTGATTCTTCAACCGTTTGGAATTTCGAACAGTGTACTCGAAAGGGCATGGTCCCCGCGACTTTCGACCCCGGTTATATTGGCCGATTCGCCGATTCCCGGCAGGTTAGCGTGGTTCGCTGCGCTTCCAGAAGTCCTCAAACAAGCTGGCCATGGCGGACGCTAGGCTCTCATGCTCGAAAACCAACGCCGTCACCTCAGGATTGCTGACGACGGGATCGCTCAGCGAAATCATGCCGCGCCGGCGATCGAACAGGGCTAGCTTCATCGGCAGATTCTGAGAGCGCCGGATCGAGGCGCCCGCCTTCTCCAGAGCGGGCACAGCCCCTTCATCAACCGTCTTCGCGTCGAAAACCAGGCGGCAGGAGACCTCTCGTTCCAACAATTCCAGGACGATCGGCTCCCGGCCCGGATCGGAACCGTAGGGCGGCCGTGCGAACTCCAAGTATTCGACGGCGCATTGCTTAAGCATTCGCCGGTACTCTTCCGCCGTTTGCGCCGTGTCGGTGACAATCCGCAGGTAGTCCAATGGACCGCTGCCCAAGTTGCCGCTAGCGAAGATCGCGTCCAGGTCATCGCCCAACATACCGGCCAAACGCTGCCGCTCGTCCAACTCCTTGTGGAAGCGCTCTTTGCGCCGCTGCAAGTAGGAATCCAACGCCAAGCGCGGCTCGACGGCGGAAAACTGTTTTGCTTTGCCCTGCACCACGCGAACGAATCCCTTCTCGACCAGACTGTCGAGAACCTCGTAAATCTTCTGACGCGGGATCCGCGCACGGCCGGCCACTTCAAGGGCCTTGAAGTGCGAATGACCGATCAGCACCAAATAGGCGCGGGATTCATAGGCGTTGAGGCCTATATCTTGAAGTCGTCTTGTGTGGAGTTCCAGCTCCATGGGCAACTCCAACCTATCACGAGTTCACCTTGGGGGGAACCTGCGGCGACGACGCCTCCTAGCGAATGGGCGAATAATCGGTCGGCGACAGGAAGAGGGAGTCCACCTTCTCCACGATCGGACCATCTTCTTCAGACGCTGCCTTGGCGGCAATCCATGCCGGATCTTCGCGGAAAGCCTTCCAAGAAGCCTCGCGGGCGGCCATGCTGGGATACGCCAACACGTAGACGAGGGTGTTCTTCGACTCGGGCCCTTCGAGCGGGGTCCAATAGGCGATCAAGCTGATCCCCTGCTTAGCGAAAAGGTAATTGGTGTGCTCGCGAAAACGTTTATGTAGAGCGTCCAAACGCCCAGGGGCGCAATGGTAGGTGCGCATCTCAAAGACGCGACTATCGGCAGCCTCCGCGGGCATAGTGACTAGGAGCGCCGAAGCGGCGAACAGCGTGGCCGCCAGCGGGCCTTGTAGGGTTTCAAGAATCGTACGCAGCATAGTGCCGAGATTGTAGCGCCGCCAGGGACCTAGCCGTCAATCGCCTTCGTATACATCGTGCGGACATTGGCGAGAATGGAAGGGTAGAGACGCATGCGAGCGTTGGTTCTATCAGGCGGGGGATCGTTCGGCGCTTATCAGGCCGGCGTATGGAAGGCTCTTGAGGCGCGTGCCTGGGAGCCGGACGTGATCATTGGCGTCTCGATCGGCTGCGTCAACGCCTTCGCTATTTCCCGCGGCGCGAGCGACGAAGAAATGACCTACATCTGGCGAGACCTTCCAAGCGAGGTCGGCGGCATAGCCCATTCGGCTTTTTCGCCTTGGAGACACCTTCGACTTTTCCGTGACTGGCTCGATGTGGTCGTCGAACGGTTCGGGAGCCGTCGGCCGCGATGCGAAATGCGCGCCGTGTTGATGGAGGCGCCCTCGTTGCGCTTCCGCCTGGAAGATTGCTTGACCGATCCGCGGCGCTATCTGGAGGCCGCCTGCGCCCTGCCAGGTATTCTTGCTCCCGTCCGCGCCGAGGGGAAGTGGCTCATCGACTGCGGCGCCACCCGTCATTTGCCTCTTCGCGAGGCGCTAACCCTGGGCGCGACGGAAATCGTCGCCGTTGACCTTCTGAAGCACTATCCGATTCCCCTGGCTCGATTCGCGAGAAAGAAGGTCCTATCGATACGCGACTTCCTGCACGGCGAACACTCGGAGCCAAGCGCTGCTGAACTCGCCGGCGTATCCTTGACCGTCATCGCCCACAATGGTCCTCTTGGCTCTGTTCCGCAAGCTTTCCGCTGGAACCCCGAGCATGTCGAACAACTGCTTCGCATGGGCTACGAAGACGGTCTGCGGACGCTTTCTGCGAGTTTGCCCACGGCAGTCGTAGGCCACAAGCACTAGGCAAGTTTTTTAGCTTGCGGCAGGTCATAGGCCGTAGATCAAGACAAACCTTGGTACGCGTATCCTGCCTAGGCGCGGTCCTATCCCTCGGGACCGTCCGCAATGCCGGATCTGCAACAGTATTGGCCCGCGTTTCTCGCGTCGCTGCCGCCCAGCTCGCTTGCGGCGGCAGGAGCTTGTTGCGCCGCGGCCACGCTGATTGCACTACGCATCCTGCGCCGCAAAAGGCAGTCCAAGTACTTTCCGCGCGTGCCGATAGAGACTCTGCGGCTCGTTCCCCTGCCCGACAAGGCGAACTGGAAGCCAGCCGCTATCGAGGGCCGGCCCGCCATGCATGCAACCGCCGAGTGGCGGGCCACAAATATTACCGATAGCTCGGTGCAGATCGTTCGAGCGTACGTCGAGCAGCCCTGCGCGGAGGGGCTGATTGTGCTCTGCGAACAATCCGAAGGCAAAACTTGGGGCGTCCACGAGATCGCTCCGCACTCGACTGTCGAGGTGTCAGTCGATTTCTGGATTGATCCGCCGACCAAAAAGCCGGGTAAGCCGTTGAAGGCCTCGGTCGTATTCCTCGACCAATTCGGCAACAAACACCGAACCAAGCGGTTGGCATTTACCAGTTCGGTTCCCGGCGCGGCGGCGTTGCCCATCGATGCCGAGTGGGTGCCGGCTAACTCCGCAACTCTCATTGACCGGAACCTGCCCATCGAGCTTCAGGTCGCCGCCGTTCTTAAAGAAGAGCTTCGCCGCTACGAGTTATGCGGGCGGCGCGTAGGCGGACTCGGCAGTGTCCAAACCCACTACGGACCGAAGGTCCTCTGCGGCGTCGGTTCCGTTTGGCGGGAAGCCCACGCTAGCCAGGGACCGCTCGTCGTGGAACCTAATTCCGATGCCTACATCGAGTCCGACAACGCAGACTCGCTGGTGAAGCTCTACGATACGCTCAACCAAAGCGACCAGCTACGCTTCGTGGCCGCTCTCCGCCGCCGTTTGGGCCGCTACGGAGAGTGCGCGCCGGTCGGCTATCTCTCGCTGCTTGTGCTCTTCCGGACCGGCGATTTGCGCGAGGCGCTCGCGACGGCCCGAGCCTATTTGCAGGGCGACGACGGCTGCGGCTTCAGCGAGTTCATCTTGTTGTTGGACGGTCTCTTACGATTCGAGCACCGTAGATTCTCTGACATGATGCTGGAAGATGTTGAGCAGTTTATCAGCGGCCTGGACGACTACACGTTTGGCATCCCCGAGCGCTTAGCAGAGATCAAGCGTCGCAGGCGACAGCTCCCCCTGCCGGTTCGCAGCGCAGCTTCGGCCGAACTCGCCCTGAAGGTCGTTCACTAGGCAAGTCGCGGCGTACGAAACCTCAACCATAGGCCCGCGCCGCAACACAACAGGAACCCGAACCCCGTCATCCAGGCGCCCGTCGCCACGGACCGGGGTCGATAGCGGAACTCTATCGTCGGCCGCCCCGCTGGCGCATAGACCGCTCTCAAGCCGCCGCGATAGCGCAACACGGGAACCTGTGTTCCGTCGACGGTCGCCTGCCAACCTTCAAAGTACGTGTCCGCCAAAACAACGTAGCCGGGGCAGGCGGTCTCGACCTCAAGCGTCGTCGACTGAATGGTCCACGCGGTTTGCCGCACCTGCCCTACCGTCCCGCAACTTCGGACACGCTCCAATCCCGACGTCTCGAATTCGGCATTACTGACGAACTCGTTGCTGTAGGTTAGCCACGCACGCGGCAACGTGTCGCGATTCTCAAACACCTTGATTCCGTTGTACGCCGAGAAGCGCTCAACTTGGGTTCCGTCACGCGGCTCCCGTCCGATGAAGTATTTGGTATTCGTTAGCTTGTAGAATTCCGTCGAATCCATCTGCACGTACATCTCGAAAAGGTCGCGATTCACCGACGCCAAGAAACCGCCTGTCTGCTCGATGCCCCAACGCGCCCCGACATTCGCACTGTTCATGTCCGGCGCCATGGCAACCCGGAACCGGTCGCCATGCGCCGCTTTCGAAACCAAAAAATTCATCGGCTCGCGAAACTCTTCCTCCAACCGGTTCATATGCGCTCGGCGGGTCGGGTCCTCGATGTCGCTGATGTCATAGAACTGCGTTCCGTACGTCTCGGCCATGAGCAGCGCCACCGCGGCGCCGGCAAACACCTTCGGGCTCATGTCGCCTCGCTTATAGGCCTGCAGACACGCCGCCAGCACAAGCGCAACGACGGCTGACAGCGCGACATTGTCGGCCGGGTCCGGATCCATGTGTCCCCACATCGCCCGCACGAACAAGGTCGTGTAAGTCATCGCGGCATAGCTCACGAGCATGATCTGTCCACGCCGAATCCAAGGCGATGCCGTGAGTTCGTCGGTGTTCTGGCGCGTCAGGTAATCCAGCCCTTTCGCTGCAAGGACGAAGATCGCCAGTTGCGTCACGAAAACGGCATAGGCCGACGTCCGTGCCGTGTGCGCCTCGGGGATGAACTCGTAAGCCCACCCGTGCAGCAGCGAGTAAGTTCCCGACGCGTAGCTGAGCGACAAGATGGCTAGCAGCGCGTAGGCCTTGACCCAGCGTTGCGTCCAGCACGAAGCCACCGCGAAAAGGGCCAATGCCAACGCCGTCCAGCCGACAAACGTGTTGACGTGCATATGCAGCCGCGGCGTAACTAAGCCCATCAGCGTCACCAGTTCCATCCGCAGCGCGTGATGGACGTAGTAAGGGACGCGATCTCCGCGGTCGACCGGGGCTTCCGCGCTTACCCAACGCAACGCCGCATCGCCGTACTCGAAAGCAGGCAGCAACTGCAGACCCGCGACCAGAAACGAGACCAGGCCCGTGACGCCGAGAATCACAGCCAAGGAAATCGCCGCGCCGCGATCCTGCCGGGCGCGCTCAATCAGCATGTAGAGGAAAATGCCGCCCAAGGCCAACAGTGAGAAAAACGGCGCCTGGTGGTGACCACTCAATAATGACATTCCGACCGATCCGCCGCACAGCACGGCATACGCCAGCCCACGCAAACGATCCGCTTGCCGTGCGGCGCGATGGAACAACATCAGCGTCAGCGGTAGCCATACGGCGCCGTTCAGCATCTGCGGCCAAACAACCGACCCAACCCAACCGCCGCAGGTAAACGCCAGCCCCGCGAAAACGGCCGCCATGTTGCTGAACTCCAACTCTCTCGCCAGAGCGAACGCGAACAACGCCGCCAGCAAATGCATCAGCACTCTCTGTAAGTGAAGGAATCGATAGCGGATGTGCCCATCCGCGCTCAACGGCGCGGCGAACAAGGGCCAGTTCAGCGGGAAGGCGCCGCCGGGCTGCATCTGCCCCAGCAAGGGCTGTCCCGCCCACACATACGGATCCCACAGCGGAAAGATGCCGTCATTCCACGCCTTCGCCTGCACCTCGTACCAAGGCAGCACCTGGCCGGCTAGGTCGGGCGAATCTAGGAAAGTAAACCGGTTGCTGAAAGCCAGCTTCCAGTAGAAGAGCGCTGTCAGCAGCAGGAGCAGCCCGATCCAGCGGGCGCCCGAAAGGCGAGAACGCATGTCCTATTCTTGACGATCGGCAAGAACGATGCGCGGCGCCCTAGGGTCCTTCGGTTTTTGCGGCGTCTTCGGCGGCCAAGGGCGGGCTTTTCAGCGCTGCCGTCAACTCTGCAACGCGCGCTTGCGCTTGCTTGGCCTGCTTGCCGTTGGGCTCCAGGGCGAGATAAGAGCGGTAGGCGTCGATCGCGTGAGCATTTTGCCCGAGTTCGTCCCGCGCCTCCGCTAACTTCCAAAAGGCCTCCGCGTACTGCGGATTCCATCTCGTGGCTTCTAGGTAGCGTCCGGCAGCCGCGCGATTATTGCCTTTCTTCGCGTAAAAATCTCCGATCTTCAGATCCTTCTTCGCTTGGATCGGATTGAACGCGTAGGTGGTAGTAGGCAGAAGGTCCTCGTCCTCATCGACGAGACCGGCTGTTTCGTCGGTGACCGGCGCAGCCTCCGGGCGCTCCTTGAGTTGAGCGGACGCCGCGCCTCCGATCAAGAACAACGCGATGAGTATCGCGAGCCGCATGGCATTTAGTATAGCGGCGTCGAGATCATGGGGACTGCTTGTCGCGGCGGGCCAAAACGGGATAGAGTAGCGCTCTCAAGCTGCGGATTGAGGTCGAGAACCCGATGACCAAGCAAGCCTTAATGATTTCCGTCTTCTCCCTCGCCGTATTGATGTCCTGCGGCCCTGCTGCCGAGGAGCAAGAGCCGGAGGCTTATGCCATCCCGGCAAGCGATAGCGAAGCGCTCCTCCAAGGCCTAACGGAATTCGAGCAACAGGCGGAAGCCGTCAGAATTCGTGCCAATGCGGGACTCTTCGCCGATGCGGCCGTTTACGGCAAAGCAGTCGCCTGGGCCCTGCGCCATCCGGAAGAGTTTTATACCGCGGACTACACCAAGAACGCCTATCAAGCGCTTGAAGTCGCCAAGCAACGGTTGACGGCGCTCGAGGGCGGCATAACGCCCTGGACGCGCGACAAGGGCTACGTCGTCCGCGCTTACCGTTCGCGCGTCGACGGCAGTCTGCAGCCTTACGGTTTGCTGATTCCCGAGTCGTACAACGGCGAGCCCACGCGTCTGGATGTTTGGCTGCACGGTCGCGGCGGCACGCTCACCGAAATCAGCTTTATCGCTGCTCACGACCCTGCCTTTCCGCACGACGACGCTCTCTCCGTGCCCGGATCACAAGACTACATCCAGTTGGACGTCTTCGGACGCACCAACAATGCCTACCGCTGGGCCGGCGAGACCGACATTTACGAAGCGCTCGCCGACGTGCGCCGTAACTACAACATCGACCCGGACCGCATCACGCTGCGCGGCTTCTCGATGGGCGGGGCCGGCGCCTGGCACGTCGGACTGCACAACCCGTCACAGTGGGCCGCCGTCGAAGCCGGGGCCGGTTTCAACGAAACGCTGATTTACGCGAAGCAAGCTGATCTGCCCGCTTATCAGGCGGCGGCGCTGACCATCTACGACGTCTATCGCTACGCTCTCAACGCGTTAAATGTGCCCACTGTCGGCTATGGCGGCGAGATCGACCCGCAGTTGCAAGCGTCCGTCAACGTCCGTGAGCAACTTCAACGGGAAGGCTTCGCCTTCACGGAAGGTCAGTTCCGTTGGACAACCGGCGATCTCAAGGCGCTTTTCCTCATCGGACCCCAGACCGAGCACCGCTGGCACCCTGAAAGCAAGGCTGAATCGAGCGCCTTCATCGATGCGAATCTGCCGCGGACCGTGCCCGATCGAGTGCGCTTCGTGACCTATACGACCGCTTATCCGGACGCCCATTGGGTGCGGATCGAAGGTCTCGATAGCCACTACGAGCGCGCCGAAATCGACGCCCAACGCAGTCCGAGCGGCGTGGTTGTGAAGACCACCAACGTCCGCGCCTTCAGCCTAACCACCTCCAACAGAACGTACGAAATCGACGGCCAAGCCATCTCCGGCGCTGGCGCCAACCCTTCGTTCGTGAAGAGCAACGGACGCTGGAGCGTCGGCAAGCTTGCAGGCCGTCAGAAACGCCCCGGCCTGCAAGGCCCCATCGACGACGCCTTCAAAGAAGCGTTTCTCGTCGTACGACCCACGGG
>CAMPKL010000120.1 GCA_946887065.1 uncultured Bryobacterales bacterium | reverse complement strand
CCTGCACTCCCCGGTCTACAGGTCATGGACTCAAAGCGCCACAAAACGGTCTGGTCCGGCACCCAACCTCGCCCCGGAAGCCCCTTAACAGGAGACATCGAAACGGATGTCTGTGTAGTCGGGGGCGGAATCGCGGGAGTTTCGGTCGCCTATCAACTCATGCGAGCGGGCCGTAGGGTGACGCTGCTGGAAAGCCGTGCGCTCGGCGCGGGCGATACGGGCGCCACCACCGCCCATCTGTCGAGCGCTCTCGACGATCGGTACTGCGAGTTGGAGAAGCGGCTCGACGCCGACGGCCCGCGGCTGGCCTACGAGAGTCATCAGACAGCCATCGAGACCATCGAGCAGACGGCAAGAGACGAGGGCATCGATTGTGACTTCGCGATGGTGGACGGTTACCTTTTCCTCGCTCCGGGCCATACTCCGAGCCTTTTGGACGAAGAGCGCGATGCAGCCCGACGAGCCGGCTACGAAGATGTTGAGCGCCTAGACAGCATCCCCGGAGTTGATTTCGACAGTGGTCCCTGTCTGCGTTTCCCCCGCCAAGGGCGCTTCCATCCTCTGAAATATCTAAACGGTTTGGCGGGAGCGATCGAACGCGGCGGCGGCCGGATTTTCACCGGCAGCCATGTTGTCGAGTTCAGCGGGGGGCCCGAAGCGTTCGTGCGCACGGAAGATCGCTTTACCGTCCGCGCCGCTTCGATTGTCGTCGCCACGAACATTCCGGCCAACGATCGTTTGGTAATCCATACCAAACAAGCGCCCTACCGCACTTATGCGATTGGCGCCGCCGTCCCGCACGGCGCCGTGCCGGATGCGCTCTATTGGGACACCGGCGATCCCTACCACTATGTCCGTTTGCAAAAGTTGGACCCGACTCGCGAGATCCTCATCGTCGGCGGCGAAGACCACCATAGCGGACACAACTATCGGGCAGCGGACCGCTTTCAGAGGCTGGCCGACTGGGCGCGCGAAAGATTCCCGATCCAAGAGGTCGAGTTCGAGTGGTCGGGACAAGTAATGGAGCCGGTTGACGGCATCGCTTTCATCGGCCACAACCCGATGGATGAGAATAACGTTTACGTCGCCACCGGCGATTCAGGGCACGGCATGACCCACGGCGTCATTGCCGGCTTGCTGATTCGAGATTTGATTGACCAAAAGCCGAACCGTTGGTCTGAACTGTATGACCCCTCCCGCGTGAACTTTCGCGCGGTGGCGGATTTCTTTAAAAACAACCTTCACGTCGCAAAGCATTACGCCGAATGGATCAGCCGGGGCGAGGGTCGCGTTGAGGATGCTGCCAAGGTTCGCAGGGGTACAGGACGCGTGCTGTGGAACGAGCAGCAACCGATCGCAATCTATCGCGATGAGAGCGGCGCTTTTCACGAGCGATCAGCCGTCTGCACCCATCTCGGTTGCATCGTGCACTGGAATGACGTGGAGAAAACATGGGATTGCCCGTGTCATGGTTCCGCGTTCGACAAGATGGGCAAAGTCATCCGCGGTCCGGCCCGCAGCGAACTACAAACAACCGCGGCGCTGGCGAAAACGCCCGTTACCTAAGACCGCCTCAAGGAAATTCCAGCGGCCGCGTTTCTAGTCATTCGCAACAAATCAAGGCCGGTAATGATCTCCTTTTGTGAAGCTAAAGGAGAGGAAACCGTGAGAAGACGAACTTGGTTGGCCAGTATCGTACTCGGGGCTTGTCTAGCAGTCGGCGGGTGTGAACGCGAAACTGTTGTTATCGAAAGAGATCAATCGGACATAGAAGACGCCGCCGACGATGTAGAAGACGCTGCGGATGCCGTCGGCGATGCGGGCGCAGAGGTCGGCGATGCCGTTCGCGACATCGAGGAGTCAGTCGAAGACGACAGGGACAGGAATTAGCTCTCGTCACGTCTCGGGGCGCGATGGAAGAGCAGCGAGTCAGCTAGAGTAGTCTAGTTGTCCTCGAAGATGACATCGCGCTGGGCTTTGTACTCCCCCGGTATTTTGCTCGCTGCCACCGGCGTGGGAGCGGGGGACTTGCTGACATCCACTCTTGCCGGCTCCGAGGCAGGACTGGTCATCATTTGGGCTGTCGTCGTCGGCGCCTTCCTCAAGTGGGCGCTGTGCGAAGGTCTAACCCGCTGGCAACTCGCCACCGGCACAACCCTGCTCGAAGGCTGGAATAACAAGCTCGGCGCGGGCATGCGCTGGTTGTTTTTTATCTATCTGGCGCTGTGGAGCGTCGTGGTCGGGGCCGCGCTGGTGAGCGCGTGCGGCGTCGCCGGCGCCGCGGTGATTCCCATCGGCGATCTCGATATGTCCCGGTTGGTGTGGGGCGTAATCCATTCAATGGTCGGCCTGGCCATGATTTGGCGCGGCAGCTTCGCGGCGTTTGAACGCGTCATGTCGGCGTTGGTGGGAATGATGTTCGTTACGGTCGTGGCCACGGCCATCGCCTCGGGGCCGAACTGGGGCGAGGTAGCGCTGGGCTTCATCCCCTCGATGCCCGAGACGGGTTCGACTTGGATCTTGGCTGTGATCGGCGGCGTCGGCGGCACGGTGTCGCTGCTCTCTTACGGCTATTGGATTCGAGAACAGGGCCGCACCGGGATCGAGGACATTGCAAATTGCCGTCTCGACCTCGCTCTCGGCAACGGCCTGACGGGCCTATTCGGTATTTGCGTCATCATCATCGGCTCGCGCCTCGATGTGCACGGCGCCGGCAACGCTCTGGCTATCGAGATGGCCGACCAACTCGCGCAAGTGATGGGTCCGGCCGGCAAGTGGATTTTTCTGGCTGGCTTTTGGGCGGCTGTGTTTTCCAGTTTGCTCGGTGTTTGGCAGGGCATGCCTTATTTGTTTGCGGACTTCTGGTTTCTCACTCGCGGCGAAAAAGTCCCTGCCGTGGGGCTCACCAACACTAAACCTTATCGCTTTTACCTCATCGCTATTTCGTTGCTGCCGTTGCTCTTCTTGGGCAATCCTGTGCGCCAAGTGCAGTTGGTTTATGGAATTTTCGGCGCCTACTTCCTGCCGGTACTCGCCGGTACGTTGGTGCTGCTCAACTCGCGCGCCAAGTGGGTGGGCAAAGACGCTCAGACGCACTGGTCGCTCAACGCCGTGCTTATCGGGGCTGTCGTGCTCTTCCTCTATTTAGGCGGCGCGTCTTAGCCGGATCTATCGAACTTCTTGCGGACCTTCGTCCGTGTGAAGCGTCGGCGTGCCGGGCTCGGCGGGCGAGACGAAGCTAATCGGGCTTCGCAGGCCGATCCAAACGAGCAACGCGAAAATCAGCGCGGGAATGGCGATCAAGATCCACTGCTGAGCAAAGAAGTGCGTCACCCCGGCCCCGATCATGATCACCGCCAGCAATACCGCGCCAATGGCGCGAGCGCTGGGCATCATCAACAGGCAACCGCCCAAGAATTCGACGCCTCCCACCACATACATCAGCCCGAATGGATAGTGCCAGGCGGCGAACTGCGCGCCCACGAGCTGGGCGCCCCAGAGCTTGGCCAGGCCGGTGCAGATAAATATCGCGGCAAGACAATAGCTGACGACGCTGACTGGCGTCCACGTCGTTCTGGTTTCCGTTAGAGAGGGCATGAGCAACACCTCCTTCGGGCGCTTCTCGTTCGTTGGATCGGGCAGGACCGCGAAGTGTTGCGAGGGAACGCGGGTGACGCTCAGCCCGAACTGGCCCATTGGTGCAGGAACGTCGCGATACGGGCGCGCTGTGCTGCGCGGCGATCGTCGAAGTCGAGTTGGTGCTTGCGCATGGTCAGCAAGAAGATCTCTTCCGCACTCGGCGCGGCACGGTCGAGAATTTCTTCGACGGCGGCGTCCAGGTGTTCGTCCCAATGCGGTTGCCTGCCGTCGGCATCCCTGACGCCGTAGTGCCGTGCGAGGTCCCAGCAGGTCAGCGCCTGGCCAGAGTAGCGACCGGCGTCCGGGTCGGCGGCGAGCGCGGCGATGACGCGCCCGACGAGCAAAGGCGTCTCGGAGTAAGCGATGTGTACGTCCTTCTCGATGGCGTCTCTCCAATTCTTTTCGCTGACGCCGAAGTGGTCGAGCACGGCTTCGGAGCGCAGAAAGCCCGGGGTCACGGCAACTGCGGTTATAGGACGGTCGGCGAGTTCCACCGACATCGCATACGCCAGCCGGATGACGGACATTTTGCAGAGATCGTAAAACAGTTGTGCACGGTAGCCTTGGAAGGCCCCGTCCGTGATCTCGACGATGAGCCCGCCGCCGTCGAGCATGAGCGGGACGCCATGGCGGCTTGTGATGATGTGCGTGTGGATCGCGCGTTCCATCATCGTGAAGCCTTGTTGGACGTCGAGTTCCCAAAACGGCTTGCCCCACTCGGTAAGCGGATCACCGCCCCAAATATCATTGACGAGAGTGTCGAGCTTGCCATGCTCGGCGCGCACTCGCGCGAACAGTCGGGCGACAGCAGACTCGTCTGTGTGATCCACGCGCACGGCGATTCCCGCGCCGCCCGCGGCAGTGACCTGCTCGGCGGTCTCTTCAATCGTCTCGGGCCGCTTGGGGTCGATTGCGCTCTCGCGGCTGCTGCGGCCCGTGCAGTAAACGGTTGCGCCCGCCTCCCCCAGCGCACGGGCGATGCCGCGGCCTGCTCCACGCGTGGCGCCGGCGACGAGCGCAACCTTTCCGTGCAGCGTCACGGTGCTATTTTCTCCACTTTCGCGCTTTTCGGTATCGTCTTTTAGATGGCTCTGCGCACAGCGCTTCTTCTTCTACTTAGCGCCGTCGCGGCGGCGGCCCAGCAGCGGGCGTTCGACAACAACTTAAACGCCTGGCTCCGCTACTTCGGCAACCATCCCGTGAGCGAGAGGTGGGGAATGCACCTAGACCTTCAATGGCGCCGTCACGACTTATTTTCCAAGTGGCAGCAATATGTCGTGTGGTCTGGGGTCAACTTTGAGTTGTCCGACTCGGTCACCTTGACGGCGGGTTATCGCTTTGGCGAGTCGTTCCCCTACGGCGACTTCCCGTCCGCCGGCCGCGTTCCGGAGCATCGTTTGTTTGAACAGGTGTCCGTGCGGCACGACGTCTCCGACCGCCTGAGCCTCAGCCACCGCTACCGCCTCGAACAGCGCTTCAACGGCCGTGCAGTCCCGGGCGCGGACGAAATGGACTACCGCTACCAAAACCGCTTCCGCTACCAGTTGGCCGCCACGACGCCGCTGGGCGATGCGGACGGCCGATGGTACGCGAGTTTCTCCGAGGAACTGTTGGTCCACTTCGGCCCCAACTCCGCCGACGTATTCGACCAAAATCGCGCCTTCGCGGGGCTCGGCCGCAAGACAGGCCGATGGGGCAGAGTAGAAGCCGGCTACCTCCACCAGTTGATCCAGCAGAGCAGCGGACTCGCCTACGAGTCCAATCACACCCTGCGGATCTCATGGCTGTCCTCAGCGCCGTTGCGTTGAGCCCCCCCTGTGAAATGTTTAGCCGGGGGTCCCTTGCTCAAGGCTGGCCAACAACTCGCGCAGCTGTTCGGGCTTGGCCGGTTTGACGAGGTGGTGATCGAAACCGGCTTGGCGTATGCGCTGCCGGTCCTCTTCCTGACTCCAACCGGTTAGCGCGACCAGCATCATTTCTTTTCCCCAGCTCTGCCGCCGGATGTGCCGGGCCGCGTCGTAGCCGTTCATTGTGGGCATGCCGAGATCCATGAACACGATGTCAGGTAGAAAGTCTGGCGCGATCGCGATCGCCTGCGCGCCGTCCGCTGCCGTCCTCACGTGGCTGCCGAGGGCTTCGATCAGCATGTGCAGCATCTGCGCCGCATCTTCATTGTCATCGACGATCAGCACGCGCCGCGCCATCCCGCCTGCCGCATGCCCATTCGATGCAACGGCCGGCGCCGTTTCATCCGCCGGCCCGGCGGCGAGCGGAAGCCGCACACGGAATTCGCTGCCCTTGCCCACGCCTTCGCTGTGAACCTCGATCGTGCCGCCGTGCATTCCCGTGAGTGTCTTCGCAAGCGCAAGGCCCACGCCCAGGCCCGCCGCGCCCCGGTCGAGCGGATTCTCGATCTGCGCGAACATATCGAATATTTTTTCCTGCATCGGAGCAGGGATGCCGATCCCTGAGTCCGTAACCGTTAGCAGCACTTGCTGCTTGCCTTGCCGTCGCAGCCTCAGGGCGATCCGCCCGCCCGGCGGAGTGTATCGTGCGGCATTGTTCAGCAGGTTAGAGACGATCTGGGCGAGCCGATGCGGGTCGCCTTCCATTTCAAGCCTCTCAGCCGGAACGTCCACGCTCAGCTGATGGCGCGCTTCGTCAATCGCCGGCCTTGCCGTTTCGATGGCGCTATCGACAATGTCGGCGAGCGCAACACGCGTCTTGTGCAGCCCCAGCTTGCCGCGTGTTATGCGGGAGATTTCCAGCAAATCGTTGACCATCGTGACGAGCTGGCGGGACTGGCGCTCCATCATCGCCCGGATTTCGTCAAGCTGCGAGGAGTCGGCTGTCAGCGATTTCATCACCTCAAGGCCGGTACAAAGCGCCGCCAACGGGTTGCGAAGTTCGTGCGCGAGCACTGCAAGGAAGTCGTCCTTGCGGCGATCGTCCTCTCGCAGGCGCTCCTCGGCTTCTTTGATGTCGGTGATATCGAATGAGGAGCCGACATAACCCTGGAACTCCCCGCTGCCGCTAAAGCGCGGAAGACCCACCGACTTCATCCAGCGATACTCGCCGTCGAAACGGCGCAACCGGCACTGCGCGATGAAGTTCTCCCGTTTAGCAAAGGCGGTCAGGTAGGCATTGCCGTAGCATTCCCGGTCATCGGGATGAATGAACTGCTCCCATTTGAATTCCTTTACTTCGGCAGCCTCGGCCCGCAGATAGTCGAGATAGGCGCGATTGACGAACTCACAGCCCTTGATCCCGTTGATCCAGATCAACACGGGCGAGCTATCCGCCAGCATTCGAAAGCGCTCTTCTGATTCGCGCAGCGCTTCCTCCGCCTGCTTCCGTGCCGTAACTTCCGCACAGACGCCGATCATGCCCACAAGGCTTCCGGCTTCGTCGCGGACCAGCTTGCCTCTTGCCTCCACGAAATGCACGCTGTTGTCCGGCCACACAATCCTGTATTCGATGTGGTGGTCTTCACCGCTCTCCAGCGTGGATCGGATAGATTCCTCGACCTTGGTTCGATCCTCCGGATGAACATCGCTCCAGTAGGCCTCATAGGTGCCCGGGAAGGCGCCGGCTTGCAGGCCGTGGATAGCCTCCAGCCCAGGAGACCAAATCACTCGATTCGTTTCCATCGACCATTCCCATGAGCCCATCTGCCCCGCGTCGAGAGCAAGCCGCAGCCGTTCTTGGCTCTCCCGGAGAGCCTCGTCGGAACGTTTGCGCTCCGCTATGTCGGCAGCCACTGCGAGGAACATGGCAGACATGAGCCCCATATAGGTCTGAAACTCCAAGAGCACACCCTCAGTGGGCGCCTCTCCGGCAGTCAACCCCTGACTTAACGCTCCCCATATTCCGATCACGGAGATTGGGAGCATGATGATGGCCACTTCACGCTGGCCAAAGCGGAATGCCGCCCAAAGCAGCGGCGGGATGCACAGGAAGGCC
Organism: uncultured Bryobacterales bacterium; assembly: GCA_946887065.1. The sequence continues at coordinate 935 of CAMPKL010000120.1, read as the reverse complement.
AGTCCCATGCGCGGTTCCGGCGGCAGAACACGCGTGAACGCCATCAACGGCAGCACGAAAGCGGCTATCAACAAGGCCGCGGCTTCGAGGAGCCGAGTGCGGCCCCATCGCCGGCCATGGTCCCTAGCAGACAGAAATATTAGGGGCGTAAAAATAATCGCGCCCGCCATATCGCCGATCCACCAGTGGCGCCAGATAAGGGCGTTCCACTCGGCCAAGCCCGCCAAAGACAGAGCCGCTGTGCCGCATGTAGCGCTTACCAGCGTGCTGACCATCACGGCGCCGATGAAAGCGAAAACGCGCGGCGCACGATCGAATGGGCCGTCCGCGGAAACAAAACGCCGCACCAAATACGTCCCCAGCACCGCTTCAAGCGTATTGCCGACGGCAATCCCCGCTGCCGCCGACATTCGAGCGGCGCCGGGATCGCCGGTCGTCACGTTCACCAGGAAGGCGCCGAGCAGAACGCCCGGCCAGAGTCGATAGCCCCCCAATAGCAGAGCCGCGAGGGCGATGCCCGTCGGCGGCCAAACAGCCGACGCCTGCGGATGCACCAGCGCCAGGTCCAAGCTGAGCTTGCCGGCAAGGAAGTAGGCAAGCGCGAGGCCTAGAATCGGGGCGGCACGCGAAAACAGGCGAGCAGAAGGGGTCTCCGTGGTCATAGGTTCCCGAACTTTTCAGCCGAAGTACGAGCGAAGTATACAACGGCCCGTATGAGACTGCCGTCCGAGGTTTGGTGTGTGACTGTTGCGCCGCTGGGGACGGTCACCCTTGACCGTCCACGATCACCCCGCACGCTGCGCGAGAGAGAAAGGGCGGGGCGTCTGCCCTCTCCGGGCCCCTACCGGGCTAAGCCCTCGAAGAGGGCGACGTAATTAACAGCCCCGAGGCGTGAGCCCGGGGAACATCAACAGCGATGCCCCTCTCTTGAGCCC
>CAMPKL010000119.1 GCA_946887065.1 uncultured Bryobacterales bacterium | reverse complement strand
CGCCGACGCCGACGAACATCTCGACGAAGTCCGAGCCGGAGATCGAGAAGAACGGAACGTTCGCCTCGCCTGCCACGGCCCGTGCCAATAGAGTCTTGCCAGTGCCGGGGGAGCCGACGAGCAGCACGCCCTTGGGAATGCGTCCGCCTAGTTTTTGGAACTTTTGGGGTTCGCGCAGGAACTCGATGATTTCGTGAAGCTCTTCTTTCGCTTCATCGACTCCCGAGACATCCTTGAAAGTGACCTTTTTCTGCTGGCTGGTCAACAGCCGAGCGCGGCTCTTGCCGAAGCTCAAGGCCTTGTTGCCGCCTGCCTGCATCTGGCGCATCATGAACACCCAGAACACAATGACCAGCAGGATCGGCGAGAAGGTAACCAGGGCCGACAGCCAAGATGGGCTGTTCGACGGCTCGATCTCAACCGTGACATTGTGTTCGTTGAGCAGATCGATGATATTTGGGTAGCCCTGCGGCAGAATGACCGTGAAGCTCTGGCCGCCGTTCAGCTTGCCTTCGGCTTCTTCGCCTTTGATTGTCACCGAAGCGACGTTGTCCCCAATCACTTCCTCACGAAACGTCGAGAAGTTGTAAGGTTTGATTTCCTGGCTCGCGCCGCTCTGGACTACCTGCCACAGCAGGACGACGGTAGCCAGGATCACGATCCAGAAAACTGCGGTCTTGACGGTCGAATTCACAATACTTGTTCCTTGCAGAAGGTTCTCACACAGAACCCCTCACTGTTTATAGACGCCGCGGGCATGCACTTCGATTCGGCGAATTTCCCTTCCCTCGCCAGCGATTTACCTTAGCCGCCGTTCCAACGGCATTGAGAACCCTAGCAGCGACGACCCTTCGAGCCTACTGACGCGCTGACCCTGTCCCCTCTTATCGACGCTGTCAGGCCGGGCCTCTCCCTCCTTTCGCCGCCTCGTAAGTACAAGACGGCAGGGCGCTTATCCGGCTCGGAACATTCCGATTCTGGTTATTATAGCCCCACGGTAGTAGAACCGGTCATAAACCTGCGGTCCCGCCGGCCGTTCGTCCAGTCCTCGATCCGGCGAATCTCCCGCCCGTCGACCGCGATCTCCTTTACTTCCACTGCCACAGACGTCGCTTCGCTGACCGCGAATGCCTTCGATGCGCCGAAGCCGCGGCTCCAGACCACGACAGCCTCCGGACCTGAAAAGCCTGCCAAAACCGGCCAGTGTTGCCGCTCCCAGGAGGGTACGCGGGAATCTCGGAGAAGTTCCCCCAGAGGTCGCTGGGCCTCGCCGGCCAAGCGGTCGCCGGGCTGCCATGCACGTAAGTGTAAGGAAGGGAGCCGGTTGTAGTCGAGAAGAGTTTGACTGGCCGGGGCGCCGCCGCCGGCAAATTGCAACAAAACTCGCGAACGGCCGTCGGGCGCCGCGATATCGCTGGGGGCACTGGCCTCGACAGGGGCGGCCGGCTCTTCAGGCGATTTTTGCCCCAGCAGCAGGATGTCGCAGGAGCGTTGAGCGAAGAGCCCTGGCAGACGCCCTTGTTTGGGTCCGGAGGGATGGATCATCGCGCTCAATTGGTCGAGCGCCTGCGAATCGAGCTGGCGTCCGGCAGATTTGCATTGGCGTGCGAGCCGCTCAAGACAACGATTCAGGACCGCCGGATGGAGGGCTCGGGCAGCAGCGCAGTCGATCTCCACGCTATTTGAGTCCCTAAACCTGACGATGGCCTCCAACGACTGATCGACGACCCTCTCCCAATAGCCTTCTTCGGCGGCTGCTTGATTGCCGAGCCGGGCTAGCGCCTGTTCGACCCGCGGATTCCATTCCGAGCGGAGCCGCGGCAGCAGGTCGCGGCGCAGGCGATTCCGGGAGAAGCGGAGATTGCTGTTGGACGAGTCTTCGCGCCAAGTGCTTCCTCGTTGCTGTAGCCACTCGATGACTTCGCCGCGGCTAACGTCGATGAGCGGCCTGACAATCCCCGGTTGCCGGACAGGCCGTACACCCGCCAGTCCGGCAACGCCCGTGCCGCGCAACACCCGGAACAGGACCGTTTCGGCCTGATCGGATTGGGTATGCCCGGTCGCAATGCGATCGAAGGTCCCTTGCTGGAGTAGCCGTGCGAAGAACGCGTAGCGTGCCCGCCGCGCCGTCGCTTCGAGATTCTCGCCGTCCGACTCGCCGGGGATCGCCTCGTCTCGTTCAAACGATAGTCCGAGGGCGGCAGCTCGCTCGCGGACAAAGGCTTCGTCTGCGTCGGACTCCGTCCCCCTGAGCCGGTGATTGAAGTGCGCGACGCCGAGGCGAATTCCGATCCGGCCGGCGAGTTCCGCGAGAGCTTCCAGCAGCGCCGTTGAATCGGACCCGCCGGACACGGCAACGCCCCAATGTTGGCCCGATTGGGCCATGCGGTGTCTTTCGATCGCGCCTAGAACCTTGGCGAGCACGGCGCTTTCATTGTAGGGCGGGACGCCTAGGCGGGATTGACGATGGCGATCTCGGTTTCTACCGGCTGGTCGTAGTCGACTCCCTCGACGTCGAAGCCGAACAGTTGATTGAAGGCCAACTGAAATCCGTCGAAGTCCGAGATCTGCCGCAAGTTTTCGGTTGTGACCTGCGGCCAAAGAGCGGCGACTTCTTGTTGTACGTCTTCGCGCAGTTCAAAGTCGTCAAGACGGATCAAGCGCTGAGCGTCCGTGTGCGGGACTTTGCTGTCGGCGAGGTGGTCGAGGCAGAGCCGGCGCATCTGTTCGATGCAGTCTTCGTGCAGGCCTTTGGCCTTCATCACTTTGAACAACAGGCTAATGTAGAGCGGCAGCACGGGGATGGCTGAGGAAGCTTGGGTGACGACGGCCTTGTTCACGGCAACCCAGGCATCACCGCCGACAGCGGCGGCCAATCGCGCGGATAACTTTTTCGCCGCGGCTTCGAGGTGCTTCTTGGCGGCGCCGATCGTTCCGGCCCGATACATCGGCCAGGTGAGTTCCGGGCCAAGGTAGGAGTAGGCGAGCGTGCGTGCCCCCGGCGCCAGTAGGTTGTCGGCGAGAAGTTTGTCCATCCACCAGGTCCAGTCTTCCCCGCCCATGACTTTCACGGTCGCCGCTGCTTCTTCCTCAGTGGCGGGCTCGATCACGGCTTCGCCGACTTGGCCCGTCGAGAGATCGATCGAGCGGTTGACGTAGGGTTCACCCAGCGTTTTGAGTACCGAGGAGTAGGTGATCCCGGTGCGTGGATCGGTGCGCTTGGGCGAAGCCAGGCTGTAGAGCACGATGTCGACTTGGCCCAGCTCGCTGCGAATTCGCTCGGCCGTCTGCGCCTTCACATCGTCGGAGAAGGCGTCGCCGTTGATCCCGTGCGCCCACAGGCCGTCTTGGGCGGCCCTGTCTTGCATGGCAGCGGTGTTGTAGAAGCCTGCCGTCGCCGTCCTCTTACCGGCCGGCTCGCGTTCGAAATAGACGCCCAAGGTTTTTGCGCCGAATCCCCAGGCCAGTGCGATACGCGAAGACAGACCGTAGCCGGTCGACGCGCCAATCACTAACGCACGTCTGGGGCCGGACGAGCCCCGCAGAGGCGATCCCGTCACCGCCTGAATCTGGCGGTCAACAACCGCGGCGCAACCTTTTGGATGGGCATTCGTGCAGATGAAGCCTCGCGAGCGTTGATGAACGACCTGTTCGGACATGAGAGCCGAGAATAGCAAGTACGAACGCGCCTCGTCCGCGAGCGGGCAGCTTGACAGCATCCACGCCTATTTGCTCGAATTCTGTGTTGGCCCCCAGTTGGGCGAGCTCGCCAAGGCCCTCCCGATTGGCTGGTAGGTCGCATCTACAGGCAGATCGTCCCCGTCGCCGATCGGCAGTCCCCCATGTTCAGGAAGGATGTCCGCAGTTTTCGGCTGAGTCCCAGGAGGAAGCCGATTAGGCGCCTAGCTTCAGATGCGGTTGCGAAGGGAATCGGGAAGGCGTGAGACATTAAGCTGGATTCGATGGACCGTTCAGGCTCCTCGAGTGAGAAGGACAAAGTGAACACGCATGTTGATCGCCGCAGCAGCTAAGATCGCCTACTTTTCGATGGAGGTTGCGCTCGACCCCGACGTTCCTACCTATAGCGGCGGACTTGGAATTTTAGCGGGCGATACGCTCCGGGCCGCCGCCGATTTGGGCATTCCCATGGTGGGCATGACCTTGCTCTACCGCAAGGGGTATTTCAAACAGTCATTGAGCGATACGGGCCGGCAAACCGAGGCGCCCATCGTTTGGGATCCTGCCGACAAGTTAGAACTCCTCGACGCCATCGCGACAGTAACCATCCAAGGACGGCCCGTCCATATTCGCTGCTGGCGCTATACGATCACGGGCGTCAACGGACACGTCGTCCCGGTCTACCTGTTGGATACCAGCGCGGCGACGAACACGAAGGAAGATCGGGCCATTACGGACTTCCTGTATGGGGGCGACGAAAAGTATCGGCTGATTCAGGAGGTCGTGCTGGGCGTGGGCGGCGTGGAAATGCTGTCGAAGCTCAGTCACGGCGACATCGAGCACTATCACATGAACGAGGGGCACTCGGCCTTGCTGGCCTTGCGCTTAGCCGAGCGGCTGCTCTCCATAAACGGACACGCCTACCCGAATTCGGAAGACGTAGCGGCGGTGCGCAGGCTCTGCGTTTTCACCACTCACACGCCTGTCCCGGCCGGTCACGATCAGTTTCCAGGCTCCCTTGTGCGCGAAGTGCTGGGCGAACATCGCGCCAAACTGCTCTTTTCGACAGGCTTCACCGGGCGGGATCATCTCAACATGACCCATCTGGCGCTGCACCACTCGAATTACGTAAACGGCGTTGCGATGAAGCACGGCCAAGTTTCGCGTGAGATGTTCCCCGAGTATCGCGTTAAGGCGCTGACCAACGGGGTTCACGCCGGCTCTTGGACGTCGCCCGAAATGGCGCAGCTGTTCGACCGGGACGTACCCGAGTGGCGCCACGACAACGTTTATCTGCGCTACGCAATTTCCATTCCGCTTGAGCGGATTCGAGAAGCGCACCAGGGGGCGAAAAGATCCCTGCTGGCAGCGATCAAGGCCCAGCTGGACGTCACTCTAGATCCCTACGCCTACACTGTAGGCTTCGCCCGCCGGGCGACAGGGTACAAGCGGGCCGGTCTATTCATGAGCGAGCCGGACAGGCTGCGCGAGATTGCCAACAACGCGGGGCCCATTCAAATCGTCTATGGCGGCAAAGCTCATCCCCGCGACGAAGAAGGCAAGCGCAACATCGAGCAGATATATGCCAGCGCGAAGGAACTCACGGACTCCGTCAAACTGGTTTATCTGCCGAACTACGACTGGCGTTGGGGCGCCTTAATCACTTCGGGAGTCGACTTATGGTTGAATACTCCGATCGTGACGCGCGAAGCGTCCGGCACGAGCGGCATGAAGGCCGCCCTGAACGGCGTCCCTAGCTTGAGTACCCTGGACGGTTGGTGGATCGAAGGCCATCTCGAAGGGCTCACGGGCTGGTCCATCGAAGGGGAAAGCGATCTTGAGGAAGCGGACTCGATGTACACCAAGCTCGAGGAGATCATTCTGCCGATGTACTACAACAAGCCGCTGGAGTACGCCGCCGTGATGAGGAATGCGATCGCCCTGAACGGTTCCTTCTTCAACACCCAAAGAATGCTGCTTCAGTACGTATTCAACGCCTATTCAGGCCGCGGTCCCAAACTCTTCTAGTCGGCGCCGCCAGGCAGGCGGATTTGGGCGACAGCCGGGCGGGCGGACTGGCGCAACTGCGCCGCCTTCGGCAGCAGCGCGACTGCCCTGAGAACAGCCGGGTCGAGTTCCGCATCGGCCTTGGCGCCCTCGTCCACGTGAACGGCGGCGGTATAGACGGCTTGTTTTGTCTTGCGCCGCAAGAATGGCTCGGCGCGTCGAAAGTCCGCGTCGGTCGTGGAGACGGCTAGCTGTGCCGCGAAATTCCGAAATTCCCCGAGCGCGTTGCGGTCGAGGTCCCAATGGGGCGGCAACTTTTCCACTTCGCGCAGCAGGCGGTTGGCGAAACGATCGAAGGCGCGCACGTTCATTAGATCCCGTTCAAAGTAACCCACGAGTTCCGGTTCGATGTGGACGTCGGGCGTAATGCCGGAGCCGCTGTAAACAACGCGTCCAGCGTCGGTGAGGTGCGCGTCGGATTGGTCCGGCTGGAAGGTTTCAGAGCAGGGGTTTGCGTAGTACTCGCCGAGGGTGAGGTCGTCGTAGTGACGCTGGATGAGGCGTCCGCTTGGCGTGTAGTAACGCGCCGTCGTCAGCACCATGCCGGCTGATTGCGGCAGCTGTAATACGCTTTGGACCAAGCCTTTGCCGAACGTATTCGATCCTCCGACCACCAGCGCCCGATCGTGATCCTGCAGGGCGCCAGCGACGATCTCGGCAGCGGAAGCCGATCGGCAATCCACCAGTACCGTCATCGGATAGGCTCGATTGCCGGCGTTTGGTTCGGCATAGTAGCGCCGCTCGCGAGAGGCGCGGCCGCGATGGGAGACGACCAGCGTCCCTTCTTCCAAAAACTGGCCTGCAACGTGGACGCCCGCCGTCAGCAATCCGCCGTGGTTGTCGCGAAGGTCGAGAACCAAGCCTTCCAAGCCGGTTTTGTTTAACTTCTCGAGCGCTGCATCGAACTCCTCGGCAGTCGTTTCGCCGAATGAACTGATTTGAATGAAGCCGATACCTGGCTTGACCATAAAGGCCAGCGGCACCGTGGGCCGCGGAATCGTATCGCGGATCACGTCGACTTCAATTAGCCCGTTCTGGCCCTCTCGTTCAAGCCCTAGCCGCACGGCGGTTCCGTGCAGGCCGCGAACGAGTTCGACGACCTCGTCAAGAGTGCGGCCTTGGGTCCTCTGGCCGTCGACTGTGCGGATGGCGTCGCCGGGGCGCACGCCGGCCTCGAAAGCGGGCGTTCCGGGGAACGGGTGTTCGACGATGGGGGAGCTTTCGAACATGGCGATCTGCATGCCCACTCCCGCGTAGGTCCCGGCTTGTTCCTCACGCAAACGGACAAAGGGAGTCGGCTCAAAGAATTGCGAATGCGGATCGAGATTGGCGAGCATCTGCGGGATGGCGCCTTTCAGCACTGCCGACTCTAGATCGGCCGCATCGGCGGACGATTCTTCGATCGCTTCGACGACGGCTTCAAACTCAGCGACTTCGTCGCTGATCGCGTCGGAGGCGACGACCCTTCCGACGCGGCTGAGCGAGTCGGAATAGCGCGAGCCGACTAAGGCCCCAAGCGTGATCACGAGGGCGACTATGGTAAGCGCCCTGCCGCTCGATGGAGACGGAATCCGCAATCCCATGGTCAGTAGTAAGTATACGGGCGAAATCGGCCTTTCGGTTCCGTGTCAGCAGTTCTGGAGACTAGTCCGTCGTCCTCATGGCCACAGCCGTAGGACTTGGCTTCGAATGGCGTATGTCCACGGCATACGACCTATAAGTACTTTAGTTCCAGAAAGATATCGGATGACGGATCTATTGAGTCGGTACCCTGGGGCGCCCCATACTAGCGGCGTGAATCTTCAGTGGCGCAACATTTTAGACCTCGTCCGGGGAGCCCCTTTGCCGGTTGCTCCTCCGCCTAACCAGCGTGCCGACCTGAGGATTCGTTCGAACATACCCGTCGAAGTTAGTTGGGAGGATGACGGCAAGGAATTCTGCGAACCGGGCATGATCGAAGACGTTTCGGAGAAAGGGCTCTCGGTACTCACGCAGTCCCCGCTGCCGGTTGGCCTGACGGTGTGGATCACGGGCCGCTCGGTAGAGGCACGCAAGGCCGTGGTACGTTATCGCCGCGAGGCCGAAGGCGGCTTTATCCAAGGGCTTCGCTCCGTGGCTAAGGAACGCCGCCGCTCCGACCGCCAGGTTTCGGTGGGGGAGGGCTGGATTCGTTTTGCCGGTCCCAAGGGTGAAACGGTGTCGGCGGAAGCGACGGTGTTGAACGTCACCGACGGCGGGATGCAGGTCCGCACCTGCGTCGAGGCCCCTCGCGACACCTTTGTACGTGTTTCGGGCCGCTCGCTCGACTGCGAAGGCAGCGTCCGCTACTGCAGGGTTGAAGACGAGGAATACGTTCTGGGCGTGCAGTTCGTCCATGCGCCGTCCCCGCATCTGATCGTTCGAGACCGCCAGTAGACCGGTCTCCGATTCCGTTCCGCGGCAGTCTAATGTCTCTCACCTATTGGTGAGCCTCGGCGAGCGGCGGATACTACCTCCATGAGGATGAAAATCTCCAGTTTTCTAGGCTGGGGAGGAAAACGAGAGAACTCGGACGAGCGACGCAAGGAACCTCGTTATGCAGCCGATGGGCAGATGCAGGCCTACTGGCTTTCGGATGGCGGACTCACGTCGGCGCGCGGGCAACTGCACGATGCGGGCGAAGGCGGCTCGGGCATAGGGTTTACACTGCCGGAAACGATTCCGGTGGGAACCGCGGCCTGGATCACGACCAGCGAGGGCGAGACGTTCGGCGGCATCATTCGCCATGCTGCCGCCAGGAACGGCTCCTATCGAATTGGCGCCAAACTCGATCTCCAATCCAAAGTTG